>CBDTVG010000141.1:0-5603 GCA_965363745.1 uncultured Candidatus Electrothrix sp.
TCGTGAAAAAGGGGTACAGTCGTGGAGTTGACCGGTTTTGGAACGGGGTTACGACCCTATTAGAAGTTTTTTTTCAACAAACTGCCCATGTCGTGGAGTTGACCGGTTTTGGAACGGGGTTACGACCTTTCATGAATATCAATAAGCAGACAATATGACCAGTCGTGGAGTTGACCGGTTTTGGAACGGGGTTACGACGCTTTGTAGCGGGGGCGATTTTTCAACTCATCAGGTGTCGACTTGACCGGTTTTGGAACGGGGTTACGACCCTTAAACTCCGACCTCATCCCAACATGAATTTCTGGTGTCGACTTGACCGGTTTTGGAACGGGGTTACGACGCAGGGGCGACCGGTGGTCGTCCCTTTGGTGAAACATGAACATCAGGAGTGAATTATGCCGGAAATGACGGTTGATGTGCCGATAAAGCAACTTGCGCATATGATCAACAGGCTGAACAGGAAGGAGCTGGAAACGCTGTCTCTGTTCCTGACAGATGAGGGCTCCGAACTTTTAGAACGAAATAGTGATTTAGAATGCAACAGGGTGGAGTACCTGAGCGAAGATGAGGCCTTCGATGTATGAGGTCAAGTATCATCCGAAAATCAAAAAAGATCTGAAGAAGGTTGACCCTCCGATACGTGAAAAGATAAGAACCGGGCATATTCCGAAGATTTTATCAGATCCCGAAGCGGGAGAAAAATTATCAGGAGATCTGAGCGGAACGTACTCTTATCATCTGAAGATATCAGGGCAGGAATTCAGGATAGCCTATATTGCGGATGAACAGGCGAAGACAGTGTTTGTTCAGATGATAGCAAAAAGAGGGGAATTCTATGTTTTGTTGAAGCGGAGAATCCGGGGATGAAACGGTTGTGCAAATGTCTGTCGTGGAGTTGACCGGTTTTGGAACGGGATTACGACGTAGGGGCGACCGGCGGTCGCTTTGATGAATGTGTGCGGTGGCATGATGTTGCGCAATGCGGGTAGGGTGCGGACCTATGTGTCCGCCCGAAATTTGGATGATCTGCGTACAGGCGAGGGCAGGCACGGGGGTCTGCCCCTACGGAATTTGCCCGGATTATTGCGGAATCTGCCCACCTGTCCGGCAGATTCTCTAGGGTGTTACCCTTCGCTCATTTGTTAAACCCTTTCAGGGTTGGTTGCAGGCTTGATCCGTGGTACCATTTATCAGGCGGAAAACAAGACCAAAAAAGCCCCAAAGGGGGTGTATATATCATCGAAGGGTAACACCCTGGATTTATTGACAGGTAAAAAATAATGACAGCAAAGAATATATCAATCACCGTGCGGATCTGGCGGCAGGCCGGGCCGGAGGCGGCAGGCGGTTTGAAAACATACAGCCTGAAGGATATCAGCACGGACATGTCCTTTCTTGAAATGTTGGATGTGCTCAACGAACAGCTGACGTTAGAAGGCCGGGAACCTGTGGTTTTTGACCATGATTGCCGGGAGGGTATCTGCGGCATGTGCGGGGCTGTGGTGGACGGGATCGCACACGGGCCGGAACGAGAAACCACCCTCTGCCAGTTGCACATGCGTCATTTTGAGGATGGGCAGACCATCTGCATTGAGCCGTTCCGAGCTAAAGCCTTTCCGCTTATTAAGGATCTGATGGTGGATCGCTCCGCCTTTGATCGAATTATCCAGGCGGGCGGCTTTGTTTCCGTCAATGCCGGTTCTGCACCGGATGCCAACGCCCTGCCAATCGCCCAGCCTGTAGCGGAACAGGCTATGGATGTGGCGGCCTGTATCGGTTGCGGGGCCTGTGTCGCGGCCTGCCCCAATGCGGCGGCCATGCTTTTTGTCTCGGCCAAGATTTCCCAGCTGGCTCTCCTGCCCCAAGGGAAGCTAGAACGCAAAGATCGAGCTGTGTCTATGATTGCCGCTATGGATAAAGAAGGATTCGGAAATTGCAGCAATGAGCGGGAATGCGAACAGGTCTGCCCCAAGGGTATTTCCATCCGTAATATTGCCCGGCTGAATCGAGAGTATCTTATGGCTGTATTGGCGAGGTAAGGTTACTTATGAAAAAATCAATAGGAATAGACCTCGGAACTACCAACTCTGTGGCTGCAATTAAAAAAGTGAGTGTGGAGGTCCTTAAAAATGCGGAAGGCGAATATATCACGCCCTCCTGCGTTATGGTGAGAAAACGGCTCATGCGGAAGCCTGATTTTATTATCGGTCGTAATGCGCTGGAATGGATACGCCAAGAACCGGAAAACACCATAACAGCTATCAAGCGTCTTATTGGCCGCAGTTTTCATGACAGGGAAGTGCGGGAGCTGAGTGAGGGACACGGCCTGCGCTACAAGATAGCGACGCATTCACGGGGATCGGAAAACAGCCTCGCTGTTCTGGCCGGGGGCGAGGAGTTCACCCCTGAAGAGATTTCAGCGGAGATTCTGCGAAAGATGAAAAGAGACGCGGAAAATGCGCTCGGCGGAGAGGTTGATTCCGCTGTCATTACTGTGCCCGCCTATTTTGATGACAAGCAGAAACACAGCACCAGAACGGCGGCCGCTCTGGCCGGTCTCAAGGTGAGTCGCCTGTTGCCTGAACCTACGGCGGCGGCGATCTCCTTCGGTGTCGATGAGGTGTCCGGTGATGATGGTCGAACGGTCCTGGTTTTTGATTTTGGCGGCGGCACCCTTGATCTCTCCATCTTGACCATCAGCGGCGGTCAAATTATCGAAATGGGCAAAGGCGGTGATATGTGGCTTGGCGGGGAGGACATAGACCGGCTGATTATTGACTATGTTCTTGAGGAAACAGCAAAAGAAGAGGGAATTGATGATATTCGTCCCCTGATTGATCAACAAAAAAAGTCACGGAAAAATAAGTTTCTCGCGGAACTAAAGACGGCTGTGGAAAAGGCCAAGATCGCTCTGAGCGATAAGAGGGAAACCTGTATCGACATTCTTGGTGTTCTACAGGACGAGGACGGTGATGCCCTTGATGTTGAGGTGGAATTAAGCCGGGCTCAATTTGACGCTATGATGGCTCCTATGCTGGAATCCATGATTGCGCTTATTCGTGGTGTCATTGCCGATGTCCATTTTACCGAAGACCTGATTGACAATGTTTTGCTTGTGGGAGGCGGTTCCCGTATTCCATGTGTCATAAACGCCCTGCGGCAGGAATTCGGTCGGCCCAGAGTGATGCTCCATGAGCGGCCTATGCTCGCTGTCGCTGAAGGCGCGGCGATCCTCAGTCATCGGCTCGCAGATGAGCTTGAATGTCCGCAATGCGGCGGGCAGGCCGCTCAAAGTGATGCTGTTTGTCCTCATTGCGGCTTTGATCTCGCAACGCATACTGTTGAACAAGGTTTAGTTGACATTGTGCATGCGGTCGCCCATGATTATTATATCAAACTTGAAAATGACCAGCGTTTCCTGATGGTGGAAAAAAATATACCTCTGCCCTGTTCCAGCACGGAAGTTTTTCAGCTTGTTGATGTGGAACAGGAACTGGTTCACATGAAATTTTATAATGTCGTCAATGGGCGGGAGCAGAGTATCGGTGATCTCTGGCTTGGGATTGAGTGCGATAGGGAAATTGGAGTCGACAGAGGGCCGGAAACTGAAACGGCAACTAAAACGGACGTGGGTATGGATATGGATGTGGAATACGGGGCATCCTCCGCAATCCCGCCTCGTGTTGAAATTACCTTGAATATTGATGAGAACAACCTTGTCTCGGTGAATGCGATCCTACTTGATCAGCCTGATGTTGCTGTATCAAGGACGCTGTCACGGGGCAGGGCAGATGAAAAACTTTTTCTAGCTCTTGAACAGGCTGTCAGTGATGCTGATAAGCGGGGCCTTTCCACCTATACGGTTATTGATTTATTGAATCGGGCTCGAGCCATTATCAGCTCTATCAACGGGGTTGTTGATCCGAAAAACGGTATGGTGGATGAGCGGCTGTACGAGTATATCCAAAGCAGGATCAGCAAGGCGGTCAAAATTGCCAAAAATGAAGAAGCGCCCTTGACCCAAATATACTATGCTGAAAGCATGCTGGATGATTATGAAATGCTGATTGAGCCGCGGTTGTTGGAGCGTATTCACAACAGGCTGGAAAAGCTACGTCAGGTTGATGAGAAAGGTTCTTATGAGGTGACCATGAGGGCATCCGACGCATTGTCCGACGCTCTGGATGACGACGGACTTTCGCATGTCAATATACTGATGCAAATAGAGAATGCCAGTGAAATATGTTGTGCGACTGATCCCGGCAAAGCTAGGAGATTTCTGCGGGTTATTGCCGACGTTTTTGAAGCGGCCCAAAACGGTGCCAATGACGTGTTCGATAAGGTGGATGAAATTTTACCGGAGGTGAACGAAGTTTTGGATCACTATGCCCTGAGCACTCGGAAAATTCACAGGGATATTCGCAAATAATGAGTACAAACTCTTCTTGTCCTGTTTGTGAACGGGGGGGGATTCCGGCGAATAGTGAGCGTTGTCCCCAGTGTGATGCGGATTTGACCTGTTTTCAGGCGTTGGATGCATTGTCCGGTGCAAATGTCGTTGATCAGGCTGCATTTAAAAAAACGGCTGAACGAAATTCTTCGGGTAACCGTCGGGCGGTTCCCGCTCTTTTGCTTATCCTCTTAGTTGTGGCCTTGTTGTTTTTTTTCTTTTTTTTGCATATGAGAAATCGTTTTCAAGAACTGGATCAACGGGTGGCTGCATTGAATGCGGATATCCACACGGCGGACCGGAGACACAACCGAAGCACCGCTGTTTTCGGCTTGAATTTGGATACACCGTTCAAAGAAACGCCTGACGGAAATCAGACTGATGGTAAAGGCAATAAAGAGGGTAAAGTGACTGTGTATATGGTCACTGTTGAAGAGTGGCCTGCTCCTGTTACAACGAAAACGGAACAATTTGCATCCGTAGCTGAAATTGTTGCAGAAGCGACGACTGAAGCTGTGGCCGCATCCGCAGCGCATCAGCGGAAAAATATAAAAAACGGAAAAAAACAGACAGGAGCGGTTGGTGCGGAACAGCCTGAGCAACCTAAGCAGCCTGATTACCCGGAAGACAACAAGCACTCCGATCAATTGTCCAAAGAAGCCGTGCCCACCATAAAACCGAAAAAAATTAAGCGGGCAGTGAGGGAATCAGCACCGGAGGAACCGCCGCAGGCTACGGTAGTTCGGGAAGTTCGGGAGATAACAGAAACGACGGGGCAGGGGACTGGCAACCTCCCAACAGCGCTGAAAGTGATTCCGGTGAAGAAATGGTCGGAAAAAACCTCCTTATACCTGACGAAAAATACGGATACAGTATGGGGTATTTCCGAGCATTTTTACGGTAACGGTAAATATTATCCTGTGATAATAGAGCAAAATCCTCATCTCGTTACCGGAAATATTCATAATGATGAAATAATACGACTTTTAATTGACCGTGAGGTGCTGATAGATCTTTATAAGAATCGGACAGAATGGCGAGACGGCTTGTTGCTTTGGAAACACAAGGTGCGGACCGGGGAAACACGGAAATCCATCTCTGCCCGTTTTTTTCCGTCTGGATATTCCGGCAGGGTGTTTTATTCGCAAAATCC
>CBDTVG010000142.1:0-5602 GCA_965363745.1 uncultured Candidatus Electrothrix sp.
CCGTATTTTGTGCAGGCGACACAGTCATCGTATGTTGCCCGGTTAGACAGATGGAGCAGTTATTAAATCCTCATTCCTTAACATCCAGCTTGACATTGACCTGCTTAGGAACAGAAATTAAATAACTGCCATATTCCGTACAGGCGACACGGTCACCGTGTGTTGCCCGGTTAGACAAATGGAGCAGTTATTAAATTCTCATTCCTTACCAATGGGCTGGTCACCCTGGGCGACGTTTTGCTCCCCGTTGCCCGTATTGTTGAACTCATTCCCTGTTGTCACCTTTCGCTCCTCTTCTGCTTCCTCATTGCAAGCCTTCACCTCCGCCCACTCCGCACCAACTCCTGCAAGGCGGTCTGCCGCAACCCCGTATCCTGATTCGCCACGGCCATAGCCAAGGCCCGGCGGGTGCCGACAAATACGGCCAGCTTCCTCGCTCTGGTCAGGCCGGTGTAGACCAAGTTACGGAAGAGCATCCGAAAATGCTGGGTCATCACCGGCAGGATCACCACTTCAAACTCCGAGCCCTGGGACTTATGGATGGTCACGGCATAGGCCAGCTCCAGCTCGGTGATCTGCTCCCGCTGATATTCCACCTCCCGCTGATCCGGGAGAAAGCAAACCCGCAAGGTCATGGCCTGGTTGTTCACCTCCATGATCCTGCCTATGTCGCCGTTAAACACCCCCAGATCATAGTTGTTGCGCCGATGGATTACCCGGTCGCCTACCCGGAACAACCGTTCTCCCACCATGACCTCTGCCTTGCCCTGCTGTCCCGGATTCACTGCCTGCTGGATCATTATATTGAGGGAAGCTGTGCCGAGGCTCCCCCGAATCATAGGCGAGAGCACCTGTATTTCGCAGTTCGGGCCACAGTATTTGGGAATCCACTCCGTGTACAGTTGGCGCACCACATCCACCGCTGTCATGCCATAGTAGAGTGACGACCAGGGATGCACCTTTTTCACCACAGCGGCCAGTTCTCCGGCGGTGCCTTCTGCCGTGGCCAAAGCCTGGAGGTTCACATGCTGGAACTGCTCCGGCACCTCAAAGCCTTGATAGGATCTGTCTTCCAGCTCGCTGTCAAAGCAGAGGGGATCTTCCTTGCCTGCTTCCTCCCTTTCCTCAATGCTCCGCAAATGATGCTTTGTCCGGGAGATGAACCCCATCTGGGCCTTGGTGGCCTCATCCGAATCTATAAAGAAGCAGTCGGTTTTGCCCCAGAGCGTAGGTTGCTTAAAAGGGGAAGCGATTCTCGGAGTCTGGCCTTGGTTGATCTGATGGGCATAGGTGATGATCAGGGATTCCTTGGCTTGACGGAAGATGGTGTTCAGGATGTGGGTGGGTATAACCTTCGAGGCGATCATGTCCCGCAACACATTGCCCGCTCCCACTGAGGGAAGCTGGTCAGCATCCCCGATAAACAGGACTGTCGTGTTGTCGGCCACAGCCTTGAGCAGGGAGGCGGTCAGGCTGATGTCCAGCATGGAGCATTCATCTAAGATCAGGACATCCGCCCGTAAGGGATGCTCTTCGTTGCGCTTAAAGCCGATGCCTTGGAATTCTAAAAGGCGGTGGATGGTCTTGGCCTCCATGCCGATGACCTCACCCATGCGCTGGGCTGCCCGACCTGTGGGAGCGGCCAGCAATACAGAACGCCCCATAGCCCGGAGCAGAGCGACTAGGACACGGGTGGTGGTGGTCTTACCGCAGCCCGGACCACCGGTGAGGATGGCGCATTGGCACCCGGCGATAGAGCGAACCGCCGTGGCCTGTTCCTCAGAAAGCAGCACTCCGGTCTGTTCAGCGTAACGTCGTAGCCAAGCCGCAATCCGGGCTGGGTCATGCTCCAAAGGATGAATCAATTTGCGCAGGCGGTCGGCAACGTACTGTTCATCATAATACAAGCTCTTGGAGTAATAGCACCGCTCCGGTTCTTGTGCGACTCCGGCATCCTCAGAGTTAGGGCCGGTGACCAGCAGGCGCACCCGCAGGCCGTCCTGCTGTTCCATCTCATGGAGAAACAGAGCGATCCGGTCTTTGAGGTTCAGCTCCAAAAGCTTGGAGACCTGAGCTGCAATCTGCTCTTGGCTCAGGTAGCAATGCCCCTGCTCCCGGCTGGCGGACAAGACATGGCGAATGGCGGCGGTGATACGTAGGGGGGAGTCCACAGCGAAACCGATAGACAGGGCCACCTTGTCGGCGGAGAAGAAGCCGATCCCGTAGAAGTCGGCGGCCAGCCGGTAGGGGTTTTCCGAGACCATGGATATGGATTTGTCGCCGTATTGCTTATAGATGCGCACCGCAAACAGGGTAGAGATACCGTGGGACTGGAGAAAAATCATCACATCCCGGACAGCACGGTGCTCCAGCCAGGCTGTGCTGATGGAAGCGAGCTTTTTGTCCGCAATGCCGAGCACCTCGGTGAGTCGCTCTATCCGCTCCTCAAAAACCTCTAAGGTGTCTTTGCCGAAGTGCTTGACGATCTTAGCAGCGGTTTTAGGGCCCACCCCCTTAATCAAACCGGAACCGAGGTATTTCTCCAAGGCCCCAGCTGAGGCGGGCTTGAGCTCCGTGGCCACATTCGCCTTGAACTGCCGCCCGAACTTGGTATGCACTGTCCAGCAACCGGTGAACTCCATGGTGGCCCCGGCAAAGACCTGCTGTTGATGCACCGTGACCGTGACAATTTCCCCGTGCGTGTCAAAGGGATTGACCCGGAGCACGGACCAGCCGTTGTCCGGGTTGTGGTAGGTTATCCGCTGAACAATGCCTTTGACCCTTTCTGTGATGTGGGTGGTGGATGAATACACTGGAGCGTATCAGTCCTTGCCCTTGTCGTTTTCGGCGGCCATCTCTTTGAAATTATGATTGAGGAACTCGCAGTCTGTCGGAGCGAGATCAAAACGTAATTGGGCCTCACTGATCACCCTGTTACGCTGCTTTTCCGGGTGCGCCTGCATGATTGCCCCAATCCACTGCACTGCTTTCTGTAAGTTGGTCGATAAGGCGACCGTTGCTTTGTCCTGCATATCCATTCTCCATAGTTATTTTTTCCTTCAGGCCGACCCCTTGTCTCCCTATCTTACAAGTTCCTTCTTGACTGTCAATCATAAGCAATGCTAAGATAAAGATATATAAAGAACCTTGAAGGAGACAAGAAAATATGGAAGACTTAAGCGGCCATTTCCTCATTTCAACCCCACATATGGCCGACCCCAGATTTCAAGAACAGGTCATCTTTCTTTGTGCCCATAATGAACAGGGTGCCATGGGCGTGGCGATCAATATCCCCCATCAGGAAATTTCCATGATGGAAGTCCTGCTGAGTACCAACATCCCTCTGCCAGAAGGGCCGTTGCCCCCTGTGTATACGGGCGGGCCGGTGGAAACAGAGTCAGGCTTTATCCTCTACAACTCGGAGCATCAGGCTGTCCAATCTCTGCAAGTAACGCCGAGCATCTCTCTCTCCCGTGACTCCAGATTGCTTGAGGAAATCTCCATAGGCGAAGGGCCTGACGAATATCTGTTTCTACTCGGCTATGCAGGATGGGCACCGGGGCAGCTTGAAACCGAGTTAATTGATAACTCTTGGCTGACTGTGCCGGGTAATACTGATGTCCTCTTTCATACCCCAGACGAACTCAAATGGAAACAGGCAGCAGTCAGGTACGGCATCAACATCTCTATATTCAGCAATATTGTCGGCAACGCCTGAGTTCGCCACCGAGCAAACAAAACATTCGCTGAACAGCGTTTTTAATGGACAATCAGTCCCCTCCAAGCCGATGCAGAAGGCATAACGGTCTGTGGCTTGGAATTTTTTACACACAACAAAAAGGATTCATGCTATGAAGAAATTACTCTTGTATTTGAACGGCCTGCTCCTGCTGTTGCTGATCAGCAATCCGGCAGCGGCCAGCAATATCAGCGTGGAAGTTATTAGTGATCAGGGGTATGCATTCCCGACATATCCCACTGATTCATACAACGGTAACTACCGGGCCTACCTCCAAGCTAAACGCAATGAGAGTTACGGTATCCGCGTTACAAATCATACCAATGGACGTATCGGATTGGTCGTCGCTGTTGACGGTCGTAACATTCTTTCCGGCGAGCAGTCACAGTTACACAGAAAAGAAAAAATGTACGTTATTGATCCTTACGGTACTGCCACCTACAGCGGTTGGCGTACAAATAGAAATCAAGTACGTCGCTTCTATTTCACCAATGAAAGCGCTTCCTATGCTGGTGCATGGGGTGATTATAGCGCAATGGGCGTGATTGCAATTGCAGCTTATGCGGAACGGAGACCACAGGTTTATCGCCCACCCGTAGCGATTGCGACTCGTCCATTCAGCAGGGGAGGCGATACCGGGGCTAGGCCCGAGGCGATGTCCGCATCAAGAGCCGGAACAGGCTATGGTGAGAGTGAATATTCCTCTTCAAGGCAGGTTGAATTTAAACCTAAACGCAATGCCTTAGAGAAGCATTTCTATAAATACGAATGGCGTAAATCCTTATGTGAGAAAGGCATTATTTCATGCCGCCGCCCGCATCGTCGTGACAGCAATCGCTTCTGGCGGGATGATGGCTACGTGCCTGCACCGCCCACACCGATTTACAGGCCGCTTTATAGACGACGATAACCGACACTGCTGTTCAGCGAATGCTGACTGGGAACTTTGCCTGAAAAGATGTGACCGGTCAGCATTACCCTTATTACATATTTCATTGAATTATTGGAAAGACTTACATGTCTTTTGCGTCTCCCGCCATACCCTATAGCCTAATGGCACGACTTTAAGAGAAATGATTCATAAAAACAGCATATTAAGCATGTCGCGTTCTCGTTGTAATGGTTGGTGCTGGCAACATATCTAACATATGTGATTGATTTTCTATTCATCAATTGACAAATGAATCAATCGGCATTTAACCATAATAGCTTGTTTTAAAAGTTTTTTATCGTTAAAGTCGTGCCATTACCCTATAGCCCTTATCCTGCAATTCCCGAACCAATTGTCCGCTCTATGCCCAGATCCTCAGCCACGGCCTGATCCGCATGCCAAGACGCATGAGAAAACGGCGTTTTAGAGATACAGGGTCGTGAGTTTCCCCCCAACAGTAAAGAAATCTCTTAAATCGGACTATCGCTTCTACGCACTCTACGACAAGATTATTCGGGCAGATTTTCTCAGTCATGCCTAGCGGCTTGCTCGTGCCAATCGAGGGAGCATTGAGGAAGTAAGTGTTTGGTACAACGTAGTAGCCACGTGCGGAGAGGCATCTAGAAAAGTGCCAAATCCTCTTACGAAAAAAACAAAAAGGCGGAGGAGGAACTGAAGAAAAAACAGCGAGAATTTGAGCAGAAGCAAAAAGAGCTTGAACGGCAGCAGCAAGAGCTATCCCAAAAGAAGGCGGAGGAGGATCAGCGGAACAAGAACCTCAAGCTGAAAGAGCAGTTCGACAGTTTGCCGGGATCTGAACAGGAAAAATTGTTGCTTGAATTCGAGGCGACGCTTGACCGTTTTATGCTTGATTACTATCGCGAGAATGGTGTTGAATCTGTTGTGGTTCGCTGCACCTTCTCCAACTTTTT
>CBDTVG010000143.1:0-5584 GCA_965363745.1 uncultured Candidatus Electrothrix sp.
AATATTTGACTACAAGACTGCAATGCCAACCTTCGCCCAACCCATCTGGTTGCTGATCGGCCTATGTGCTTGCATAGCAACCGTGCTCTTCATCACCCTTAATATCCTGCGCCGAAAAAAGGAGCTGCGAAAATTCGCCGCTCCCAATCTGCTCTCAGGTCTGACCAGTAATGTGTCGGGCTCCCGGCGGCGGCTGAAAAATATTCTCTTTGTTCTGGGGCTGGCTTGTCTGTTTATCGCCTTGGCCCGTCCCCAATACGGCGACCGTTGGATTGAGGTGCGGCGCGAGGGGATTGATATCCTGATCGGCATTGATGTGTCCAAGTCCATGCTGGTGCAGGACATAAAACCCAACCGGCTGGGACGGGCAAAACTGGCTGTTCTTGATTTTGTCGCCAAGCTGGAAGGCGACCGGGTGGGTCTGCTACCCTTTGCCGGAACCGCCTTTCTCATGTGCCCGCTGACCACGGATTACGATGCCTTTAACGCCTCCTTAGACACCTTGGATATCGGCACCATTCCTAAGGGCGGCACTGATTTGGGCATGGCGATCAGGCAGGGAGGCGAGGCCTTGGCCAACGAGGCTAATCACAAAATTTTTGTTTTGGTCACGGACGGTGAAGACCTGAGCGAAGATGCCCTCAAAGCCGCTGAAGAAGCCAAAGAACAGAAGATGACTGTCTATACCATCGGGGTGGGCACAGCGGAAGGCGAACTGGTGCCGGTGCCTGGTGGGCAGGCCGGGAGTTTTGTTAAGGATGAAAAGGGCAATTTCGTTACCTCCAAACTGGATGAGCGGACTCTGAGCACAGTTGCCGAGACCACCGGCGGTCTGTACGTGCCTCTGGGCGGCATGGGGCAGGGTTTTGATACTATTTATGAAAAAAAGTTAGCTTTGGTTCCCAAGGAAGAGCACGGACAGCGCAAACGGAAAATTCCCATTGAACGGTTCCCTTGGCCACTGGCTGTTGCCGTGCTGTTGCTCAGTGCGGATTTTCTTCTTACCGGTCGTCGGAGCGGCTGGGGTTTGCGCCTGCCCTTTGTCAAGAGTGCGGGCAGGCGGAAAAAGCAAGCGGCTGTGGCGATTCTGTTGCTGGCCGGTGCGTCTTGGTTCACACCGCCTCCTGCTGGTGCCTCCGAGGGTGAGGATCTGTTCAAGGCTGGCGAGTACGCCGAAGCTGAAAAATTTTATCAAAAGGCATTGAAAAAGGACAGCACGAATTCGGCCCTGCATTTTAATCTGGGCGGCAGTCTGTACCGGCAGAAAAAATACGATCAGGCCGCAACCGAATTTACGCAGGCATTGACCACAGATGATCTGGGACTCCAAGCCCAAAGTTATTATAATCGGGGTAACAGCCAGTATTTTATGGGTGCGGCAGCTGAGGCTGCCGATTCTGAGCAAGCCCTGAAGCAGTTGAGCAACGCCAAAAAATCTTTTGAAGCGGCCTTGGAGCTGGAGCCGGAAGACAAGACATCTGTTCATAATTTGGAAATGGTCAGCAAAAAGCTGGAGCAGTTGAAAGAAAAGATGCGCCAGTCGGGTAAGCAATGCGACAATCCGAAAGAGGGAGACGGCGAGCAGAAGAAGGACGGCGAGGAAAAGAAAGATAATAAAGAACAGGGCGATAAAAACAAGGATCAACAGAAAAAGCAAGAACAGCAGGACGAAAAAACCAGCGAAGAACAAAAAAAAGAAGCTGGGGCGGAGCAGGCAGAGCCGCAGGCTGATCAGCAGAAAGAGGAACAGCCGCAACAAAAAGCCGTGCCGGAAGCGGATAAGCAGGATAAGAAAGAGGAAACTCCCGCTGTCGAGGATATTCAGGAGGCTGCCGCAGCTGAGGAAGAGCAGCAGAATGAGAATGAGGAAAAAAATCAAATGAGCGCAGAGGATATGGAGCGCAGAATGATGGGTAAGATGACCGAGGAAGAGGCAAAAAATTTACTCAACAGCCTGAAAGGTGAGCAGGGTGAGCTGAATTTTGTTCCTCAAGGAAGTGCTGACGACAAACCGGTGGGCAAAGATTGGTGATGAAGCGACTTAAAAATCAATTATGGGGAATTAGGTTGCGGAGTGTCCGGGTATGGTTGCTGTTCAGTCTGCTCTCCTGCCTGTTGGCAGCGACAGTTGGGGCGGCGGCTGATGTTCAGGTCACGGCGGAACTGAACCCGACGGTGTTCGCCGTAGATCAGGCGGTTCAATTCATTATCACCGTGACCGGGGCCGGTTCGGCTCAACCGGAAATGCCGGTTGCGGACGGGTTTCGTTTTGGTTATCCGAGCCAAAGCAAGCAGTCTTCAATACAGATCATTAATGGTAAAATGTCCTCTACTGATCTTATTTCCTTCATCTTCACGGTGCAGGCTGAAAAAACGGGTACTCAAATCATCGGGCCGGTCAGCGTCACTGTTGATGAAAAAGTCTATACAACACAGCCTGTCACCTGCGATGTTCTGCCGGTTGGGAAAAAAAATACAGCGTCTTCGGACGAGAATATCGGCTTTATGCGGATTATGCCGGAAACCGAGCGGATCTATTCGGGCCAGCTGGTTCCCTTTATCTTGAGGGCTTATTTTCGAGCGGGAATGCAGATCTCGCTCAAGTCAGCACCCCGTTTCACCGGGGATAATTTTCTCCTTCACTTCCTTGATGAAGAGCCGAAACAGCGGCGGGAAAAATTCAACGGAGTGCCGTACACCTCCCTTATTTGGCGAGGCACCTTGTCTGCGGTCAAGGAAGGCACGGTTCCTTTGGTTGTGGAAATGGATACCGAAGTAATGGTGCAGGCGGCTAGGCAGCGGAGCGGTTCACTCTTTATGAATGATCCGTTTTTCGGTAATCTTTTCGGCCAGTATTCCCGCAGAGATATTACAATCACCAGTTTGGAAAAATCAATCACCGTTATAGATCTGCCTGCTGAGAATCGTCCAGATAATTTCAGCGGGGCTGTCGGAACTTTCAGTTTGTCCGTGGCCGCTTCGCCGTTGGCGGGCAAAATTGGTGATCCTGTGACCTTGAAGATGAAGGTTGCGGGCAGTGGCAACTTTGACATGGTGCGGGCTCCTGAGATGATTGAAAGCGACGGCTGGAAGGTCTATCCGGCCACAGATAGCTTTACGGAACAGGACGGCAGAGGAGAAAAACTTTTTGAGCGGGCTGTTATTCCGATCAAGGAGGGCCTGAATGCGGTTCCGCAACTCAAATTTTCTTATTTTGATCCAACAGCGGAGGACTATGTCACGCTGATCAGTGACCCGATTTCGTTGTCTTTGGCGGGTGCGGTCACAACGGAACCGCCAGCTTCTTCTCCTGTTCAAACAACGGCTGCTACGGATGGAAAAATTGCAAAAAAAGATGCAACCTCAGACGGTACCGCCCGGAAAAAGCATTTTGCCCCGTTGCGGACAGAGTTAGGGACGTTGGTTCCGGCAGTTTTACCTCTGTATCAGAAAATATGGTTTCAGGGCGTTATGGTTGCCGCTCTACTTTTCCTGCTTGCATCCCTGTTACTTTATCTGCGCAGAAAAAAATTGGAAAATGATCCGAAAATTTTGCTGCATAAACAGGTGGAGCGACGGCTTACTCAATATTATAAGAAGATGGAAAATGTCATCACAGCAGGGGATCAGGAGAAATTTTGCCATTATTGTCGGGCTGCAATCCGGGAACGGACAGGTGAGGTCTGGGGGCTTGCGCCGGAGGGAATCACCTTAGCTGATTTGGAACAGCGACTGCCTGATGATGCCCCTGTGCGGGTTATTTTTTTCCGTTTGGAGCAGAGCGGTTACGCCGGTGAACATTTAGCGCAGGCGGATCTGAAAGAAGTTCTGCGAACAACTCGAAACGAACTGGATAAGCTGGTATGAATCGACGTATTTTGACCTCGGTATCTTTGAGCATGGTGAAGTTGTGGGTACCCCTGCTGGTTGCGCTCTGTTTTTTCCTGCCTTCCATGATTGCGGCTCAGGATACAGCGCAAGGTGAAAGCGGTGGTGCTGAAGACCCGGTTGCACTTTTTGAACAGGCCAATATCGCCCATACCCGTGGCGATTATGATCAGGCTGTCAGTCAATATTCAGCTATCATCCGCAAAAACGGTGCTTCCGCGTCTCTGCTCTGCAATCTTGCGGGCAGCTATGCCGCTGACGGGCGGATTGGATTGGCTGTGCTCAACTATGAGCGGGCTTTGCGTCTGGCTCCCGGCGATTTAGCTGTGCAGGCAGATTTGGAGCAGGTGCGCAAGGATGCAGGGCTGTACCGGGATGATCGCCCCTTATATGAGCGGCTGGCTGCATTGCTTGGTGCTGATCAATGGCTGATGCTGTTCGGTTTTGCCTTTCTGCTGCTGGCGGTCAGCGCATTGGCTGTAAATTTGGGAGCAGGGAGGGAGCGGAGAAGGGACGGTATTCTCCATATAATTACCTTCGGCTCCTTGATGGTGATGATCTTGACCCTGTTTCCGGCTCTACTCAGCTATCAAGCGTGGAATGACGGGGTGGTGGTGCGGGAGGATGTCCGGTTGCTCATTTCCCCTTTTGCTGAATCCGCCTCAGCAGGCGGCATCAAGACGGGCAGGGTGGTTCGACCGGGTAGGGCGCATGGAGACTATGTGCTGGTTGAGGATGAAACTGGAAGGAGCGGCTGGCTTGCGCAGGGCGATTTTCAGCTGATTGCGGAGTTGCCTAATGGATGATTTGAGTTCTCTGCTCTACCCTGCCTGATTTTTATGTTTCTGCGTCTTCCTATTTTTTTGGCGGCTTTGCATTCAGGACACCGAGTTGCTCAAGTTGTTCTTTGCGACGTTTTTCTTTCCAATGTAACTCTTTATCTTTTAAGAAGGCATAAACAGCTGTGGCCGCACCCTTGTTTAATCTTTCAAGATGCCAAGAAGTCATCATGAAATTATTTTCATCCTTGTACGGGCTGTTGTCTTTATAAGGATTGTGATAATAGAGCGAATCATGATAGCAAAAGAAATGAAGATCTAACGCAGAGTAGAAGGTACCTTCTTTCAAATGAACTGATATAAACTGCCGCCAAACTTTGTCGCTTTTATCTTTTAAACCCCATAGCCAGCCGGATTCAAACAGGATAGCCCGATGATCTGTCAACGTTAAAATTTTACGAGGAATACCTCCCTGTTCTCCAATTATAATTGCATTGCTTTTTTTTTCGTCAGCGGTAAACCATTTTTTTATTTTTTGCTCTATTTTTTTCTCCGCCTCATCGACGACAAGAGATTCTTCAGGATTTTCTGTGCCTTTTTTAGATGCAATAAGGAACTTCGTTAAAATATTTTGCACATCGGCTTCCTCCCGTTCGTCTCAGGCTGTTTGTTTTTGAATTGTGTCCGATAATTTTAGCTTCCGGCACCCAAGATGGCCTTTAATTCCGCTGTAAATTTTTCCACACTCCAATTTCCGCTTTTTTTGAACGTGGGAGATGAAAAATAACAAATTCATTATATTTTTCCAGTGCCTTCTCACCCACTTTAACTTCGACACTCCGCACACCCACTTTTAGAATAGAATTTTTCGTACCTCCTGCCCAACAGCTTCAGCAGGCGCAAATGATGCTCATTCA
>CBDTVG010000144.1:0-5570 GCA_965363745.1 uncultured Candidatus Electrothrix sp.
TTTTCCAATCTTGTGTCTTGGCTTCAGGACGGCAGTTTCTTGGTGTCTGCGGTCAAGGGCATTGAGGTCGCCAGTCGGCAAACCATGTGTGAGGTGATGAACCAGGAGCTAGTCAGGCACAAGAGGCTCGGTAATCTCTTCACCGGGGTGTTGAGCGGGCCGAGTTTCGCTGATGAAGTTGCGACGGGTCAACCCACAGCTGTTACCGTGGGTTTTACAGACATCAATGTCGCCAAGGCTGTGCAGCATCTTTTCTCCACGGCTTTTTTTAGGGTTTACACCAGTGCGGACACGGTTGGTCTGGAGATTGCTGCGGCGATGAAGAATGTGATTGCTATTGCCGCCGGGATCTCCGATGGCTTGGGCTATGGTCTGAATACGAGAGCGGCTTTGATCACCCGTGGACTTGCTGAGATCACCCGCTTGGGTATCGCCCTCGGGGCTGAGCCGCTGACCTTTTCCGGCCTCGGCGGTATGGGCGATTTGGTGCTGACCTGTACAGGCAGCCTGAGCCGGAACCGTACCGTGGGCCTGAAACTCGGTGAAGGACGCACTCTGCAACAGGCCTTAGCGGAGATGACTATGGTGGCGGAAGGTGTCAGAACTACCAAATCCTGCTATCATTTAGCCGTCAATGTCGGTATTGAAATGCCCATTCTTGAACAGACCTACCAGATTCTCTATGAAGACAAGCCCTGCCGGGCGGCTGTGCAGGAGCTTTTTCAGCGCAGTCTGAAAGAGGAAAGCCGTCTTGGTTTAGAGCGTTGATCTTGTCTTTTGCGCCGTACCTTGCAACCAAGATGGTTGTATACCGAATCTTACTCCGCTCAAGTTGACCTGAAATTTTTCCCATGCGTTTTTTCCGTTTTTTTGTTTTACCGCTTCTTCTCATTGCCACGCTGGCAGCGGGTGGCTGGTTTGCCCTCTATGTCTTCACGCCCGTTTCCGGAACAGAGGAGCGTCTTGTCCACATCCCCAAAGGAGCCGGTATCCGCCAGATAAAGGGGATTCTCGGACAACAGGGGATTATTCGTGATGATGTTCGTTTCCTTGTCTTAATGCGTTTGTTGCTTGAAATCGAAAGAGAACATCCACCCCACCTGCGGGCCGGTGAGTTCAGGGTGCCGCAGGGAATGACCCCGTTGCAGGCGGTTCGTTTTTTGGATGCGGCCAAGCCTATCCGCTACAAAGTGACAGTGCCAGAGGGAAAGACCATGGAGGAGGTGGCTGACATTTTTACCGAGAAGCAATGGGTTGATCCGACAACCTTTCTCCAGCTGTGTCAGGACAAAGAATTCATTCAGGGTTTAGGGACTCAGGCCGTATCCTTGGAAGGCTATCTGTTTCCTGAAACCTATACCTTGGTACGTGGCGAAGTGGATGAACGGAGTATTATCACAAGTATGGTGCGCCGTTTCTTTGCCGTCTGGGATGAGGTGTCCTCACAGCGTCAGGAGGGAGCCGTAGAGTGGCAAGAAAAACTCAATCAACACGAGCTGCTTATCTTAGCCTCCATCGTGGAAAAGGAAACCGGGGCCACCGGTGAAAGAGATATCATTGCAGGTGTGTTTTACAACCGCCTGCGCAAAAAAATGCGTCTTCAGTCAGACCCGACCACCATTTACGGCATCCCGAATTTCAACGGCAACCTGACCAAAGTGGATTTGAAACGCTGGACACCGTATAACACCTACACCATCCCCGGCCTGCCCGTCGGACCCATCTGCAATCCGGGCGAGGCGGCCATTAAAGCGGTTCTACAACCGGCAAAGGTTCCCTACTTGTACTTTGTCGCCCAAAATGACGGCAGCCATTACTTCTCCAAGAACCTGCGGGAGCATAATCGGGCTGTGTATAAGTTCCAGAAGCGTAGAAGAAGGAAGTAAGAAGTTAAATCAGAAAGGAGGTTGTCCCGTGAAACAGTACCGTATCTTATTATTCTTAAGCTGTTGCGCAATGTTTACTCTCGTAGGATGCGGATGCCGCAAATCGACCCCGCATCCGACCCCACCGCCCAACCCCGCAGTCTGCGGCGGCATCCAAGGTCTGTCCTGTGCGGCGGATCAATACTGTAATTACCCTCTTGATGCAAATTACGGCAAAGCAGATGCAACAGGCATCTGCGAAGCAAAACCGGAAAGATGTACACAGGACTACAGACCTGTCTGCGGCTACGACGGCAAAATGTACAGTAACGCTTGCAATGCAGCAATGGCAGGAGTTTCTGTACAGTCTCAGGGGAAATGCGGCGGGCAACAGCAACGCTGCGGCGGAATTGCCGGACTCCAATGTCCGAAGGGACTGCGATGTATGGATGATCCGAGTGATAACTGCGATCCCGCTTATGGCGGTGCGGATTGCATGGGACTCTGCGAGTAGTCCCAAGAAGGTGGGGGCGGCATATTGCTGATTGGCAGTATGCCGCCCTCTTTAATGATGAATGAGGTATCCTTTACAAACCAAGGAGGAACAGAATATTGCTGTGGTAGGTGACCGGAATGCTGCTGAGGTCGTAGGCATAAGCTGCCCCGGTTGCTGAATCGTCACCGTCAGCCCCGATTACCACCGTATCACCCGACACCGACACAGTAACACCAAAATCGTCGCCCTTGGTCCCGTCCTTAGCAATGAGTTTGGCCTGCTGGGTCCAAATTTCTCCGGAACGGGTGAACACATAGGCTGAACCGGTATCAGAATCATCACCGCCAGCCCCTATCACCGCCGTGTCACCAGACAGGGATACGCTGATACCAAAATAATTATCAACAGCTCTGTCCTTGGCAACGATCTTGGCCTGTTGGGTCCAGGTATTGCCGGAATGGATGAACACATAGGCTGAACCGGTCATTGCATCGTCACCTGGCGTCCCTATAATCACCGTGTCACCGTCCACGGACACTCTCCAGCCAAAACCTTCATCAGCGGCCCTGTCTCCAGCCAGCAGCTTCTGCACCGTGGCTATATCAATGGCAGCATAGGCGGGCCAGGCTGTCAGGAAAAAAAATACTGTCAGGAAAAATCCGTACAATCTTTGCTTGTTCATAATGTCCTCCGTATAGGAATGTCATGGCTGTCCTAAATAAGGGTCGCCGCAAGGGAATATGTTCGGAGCGAACTATGCTTCCTTCAGCCGAAAAAGTCAAGGAATTACGAAAGGCTGCCAGTCCCCTCCTATCCATTTTCCACATCATTTACCCAGCAGGAGCAGGAAGTATACGGCAGGCAGAAAGGCCTTGCTGTTGCTGTTACCGTCGCCGTCTTCAAAGGCACCCACATCACAGCCCGCTCCGACCGGACGAGAAGAGCCGCGCTGGTCTGTGGTGAGGCGGGTGCCGCATGTCGTATCCAGGTCAACAGCCGGGCTACCCGAAACCAAGGCATGGGTTTTGGTGGGGCCACCGTTATCCGCCAGGGTTGCGTTGAGAATGGCGGACAGCGCGGTCGGTTTGAGGATACCGCCGGTGCCGTTGCTGCTGGCGTTGACATCCTTGCTGGCGGGTGTAAAGCCATAGAACGCTTGGGTGCTGTTCTCGCCGCTGTGACCGAACAGGTTGAAGCTGTCAGCATTGATTATGCTCACGCTCGGTATGCCGAAATTGTAAATTTCTCTGCCGTCGTCTGCCGAAGAATTTCCGCTGACCATGGAGTTGACCAGCGTGACAGTGCTGAACGAATTGGCAATTCCCCCACCGTTGGTTACTGCGGAGTTCCCGCTAACTGTGGAATTGGTCAGCGTGACGGTGCCGTTGTTATCAATTCCTCTCGAAGTGTTAATTCCTCCACCCGATGAATCTGCTGTATTTCCGCTCACTGTGGAGTTGGTTAATGTGACAATGCCGCCGCTGTTGAGAATCCCCCCACCGTCAGTGCCTGCCGAGTTTCCGCTGATCGTGGAATTGGTCAGCGTGACAGTGCCGTTATTGTAAATCCCCCCGCCTGTATTCGTTGCTGTGTTTCCGCTGACTGTTGAATTGATCAGAGTGAGTGTGCCGTCGTTGCGGATTCCACCGCCGAACTCTGCCGTCCCGCCGGTAATTGTGACCTCGTTCAGGGATAGCTCGCCGCCGCTGATAACTGTCAGCACAGACCAATTTCCCTGCTTGCCGTCAATGATGTGTCCCTGACCCTCGATGGTGATCGGGCTGGCAATCTGCGGCAATGCTGCGGCAAGGGAGACATCGGTCTCTAAGGTAATCGTGTCGTGCTCGGACCCGGCAGGGCAGCCGCCTGATGGCGTATCGGTGTTGGCCGCAGTGATAGCATGGGCCAAGGTGCAGATTTCGCCCGAATCTACAGTGATGGTGCCGCTTAGGCCGTAAACATAGGCTGAACCGGTGGCGGAATCATCATTGTGAGCCCCGATCATCGTCGTATTACCGAACACGGATACGGCGACACCGAACTTATCGCCTTCGGCTCCGTCCTCGGCAACGAGCTTGGCCTGCTGGCTCCATACTTCGCCCGAACGAATGAACACATAGGCCGAACCGGTCGCGGAATCGTCACCGGAAGCCCCGATCATCGCCGTGTCACCGGACACGGACACACTGGTGCCGAACTCGTCGCTCTCGGCCCTGTCCTCGGCAATGAGCTTGGCCTGCTGATTCCAAGCTTTACCCGAACGAATGAACACATAGGCCGAGCCGGTTAATGCGTCGTCACCGTAAGCCCCGATCACCGCTGTGTCACCGGACACGGACACGCTGTATCCGAACTGGTCCCAAACGACCCCGTCCTCAGCAACGAGTTTGGCCTGTTGGCTCCAAATTTCGTCCGAATGGATGAACACATAGGCCGAACCGGTAGGATTGCCAGCCCCAATCACTGCGGTGTCGCCGTCCACGGACACGCTGTAGCCGAAATAGTCATCAGCGGCTCCGTCCTCGGCAATGAGCTTGGCCTGCTGGTTCCAGGCTTCGCCCGAACGAGTGAACACATAGGCGGAACCGGTGAACCCATCGTCCCAGTAAGCTCCGATAACCGCAGTATCCCCTGACACGGACACGCTGTATCCGAACTGGTCGTTCTCAGCCCCGTCCTCGGCAACGAGCTTGGCCTGCTGATTCCAGACTTCCTCCGAACGGATGAACACATAGGCCGAGCCGATTATTGAATCGTCCAAGTAAGCCCCGATAACCGCCGTGTTGCCGGACACGGATACGCTGATACCAAAACCATCCCCTGTGGCCCTGTCCTCGGCAACAAGCTTGGCCTGTTGGCTCCAGGTGCCGCCGGAACGGATGAACACGTAGGCTGACCCGGTATTTGAATCGTCACCGCCAGCCCCGATCACCGCCGTGTCGCCAGACACGGACACGCTGTAGCCGAAATTATCATCAGCGGCTCTGTCCTCAGCCAGCAACTTTTGCGCCGTAGTCAGGTCAATGGCAGAGTAGGCTGGCCAAGTTGTCAGGAAAAAGAATGCTGTCAGAAAAAGTTCGTACAATCTTTGCTTGTTCATAATGTCCTCCTTATAGGAATATCATGGCTGTCCCGAATATAAGGGTCGCCGCAAGGGAATCTGTTCGGAGCGAACTATGCTTCCTTCAGCCGAAAAAGTCAAGTAATTA
>CBDTVG010000145.1:0-5529 GCA_965363745.1 uncultured Candidatus Electrothrix sp.
TTGAGGCAGCAGGTTATAAAATATTTTTTTATCTGTCAACGTGCGGAATGTGGGAGATATGCTTTTCAATCGCCACTTGATTGGGCTACCAACTTAAGGAGGAAAAGCCTGTACAATCAGTCAGTTATGCGGAACGTGTCATGCCGGGACATTGACCGAATTTAAAGAGCAAACAAGCCGATTTTTTGTTCCGGCTTAAGCTGGTAGCCCTTCTCATAATCCACGGGCAGCGGTCTGGATAAGCTCCGCCATTGAAGGGAGCTTTCCTGCGCCGGATGTTCTGTCAAGCAGGTAGTTCCTCCATCCGCTGTTTCATACTGAGCAAGACGGTAACGGGTATTATGCGGACGAATGACAATATCCTGCACGACAACATCTCGATAGCCTTTGAAACGAGCACCTTCCGGGATATTTTCCGGTTGGATCCTTGTTCTTCGTTAATTTTTAGGCTGGCGGTCTGTTTGCGCTTCTTGGTCGGCTTTTTTTTTGTCATCCCCGTCGTTCGTGTTCTTATCCATTTTACTGGGCTTGATTTTCGGCTTGCGGCTTTTTTTCTTCAACTTTTGAATCTCATTTAATTCTTGTTCCTTATCATAGATGTTCCCTTAGTTTATCTAACTGCTTCTGTGATTGTTTAGCGGAACAGGTATGAAGTTTAAACCGATTCTTGTTATTGACTGTGTGAATTTTGCGGTACTGCCTTTTTTAATATTGCGCCGTACATTGGTGATCAGCTAAATAGGCACTGGTTCCGTTCATCATGTATCAGACTGTAATTATGTAAATATGCAAAGTCCGATTCCGTGGTAACTCTTCCAACTTCGACAGCCTAAACAGCAGTAAATGCATCTTTTAGCACCGTGGTCACAACAGGAACCAAGGCAGTCCGGCTTGAGTGAAATTTTGCTTTTTACGGGATATCATAGCGATGTGTTCTGAATCGAACGGAACCAGTGCCGGTTCCGTCAGAGACTTCCCTTACAGCTAATTGAGCTGGCCGTATTCAAGGTGCAACACCCGATCCGCTGTATGAAAATACATATCATCATGGGTGACAGCGATAACGGTTTTTCCTTGCGCCTTGAATTCTGGCAACAGGGTCATGTAAAAATATTCGCGAAAATGAGGGTCTTGGTCAGCCGCCCATTCATCAAGCACATAAATCGGTTTATCCTCCATAATGGCGATGATCAAGGCAAGCCGTTTTTTCTGACCTGTGGAGAGATCAAGCGTGCTGAATTTTCCGTCAATCCATTGCACCTTTTCTTTGAGACCAAATTGCTGAAGGAGATTATTGAGCTTTTCTACGTCAATTGCCTCCATCCCGTACAGCCGATCAAAGAGATGAAAGTCCGTGAACACGATGCCGAACAGCTCCCGGTACAAACGAATATCAGCCTTTTTCACGTCATTCAAAAAAACAGCTCCTGAATCGGCAGGATACAAACCGGTAATGACATTCAACAACGTGGATTTTCCGCTGCCGTTGCCACCGGTGATAAAAACGATTTCACCGGCTGAAAATGCAATATTCAACGGGCCTATGGAAAAAGGACAATCGTCTTTTGTCCGATACGTGAACGAGATATCCTCATAGCGTACAGAGACATGGTTGTTTAGGGCATTAAAGGACATAGCACCTTCAGGTTCTCTACCCAGATTTTTCATAGTGTTCTCAAATCGAAAAAGGCTTTGGATGGAGAGAATCGCTATATGAAGCTGCGCATACAGATCAACGATCTGCTGCAACGGCATGGTCAGAAGAAGAGCGATGACAACCGGTATCGTATCTTGAGGCACCCCGATCCCTATACAGGGAAGAACAAAAAGTATAATCAGCATGCTACCTAGCCAGAATCCGTAACTAATGCTGGCGTTGCTGGTGTAATACCGTCTGGAACGGAGCCGCAAGTCCCTCAGACGATTGATTTCGGGGAGGAGAGCGTTATGATAGAAATCATTATTCCTTCTGCCGCTCAGTTTCAGCTCCTTGAAACCGTCGAGCAGATGATTGACGGTATCGAACACTCTTTTTTCCCGCTCCTGTATCCTGTCAAAAATTGCAACCAGTTTTATGTGATTGAAAGAGTAGAACACCGCTCCGATACCGGTCAACACAAGTATAATCAGGAAAGCCGGCGGATAGAGCAGAGCGATGCTCAAATAAATCATGCCTATTCGGGTACCGCCCTGAAGACAGAATATAATAATGTTTGATGTTGAAGTTATGACCCGGATATCAGAAGTGAGGGCTGTATAAATTCGACCGATACCGACCTGTTTCAAGGCCAGTAAACTGGCATGCCGGACATGATCCATGACATCGCCGCGAAGGGCTGCGTTTCGGCTTTCAACAGCTTGAAAATAGGTTTTTTGCAGATTACGAAATGATGTCACCATAAGCAGTAGCAACAGGATCATCTGGAGATATTGCGAGGCGGAAAGTTGTTCAGACATAGGCACATGCAAAAGCTGAACAGTTAAGGCGACCATGCTGAAAGCAAAAAGAAAAAGCATGATGAAGATCTTTTTCAAGGCATTACGCTCTTCCCGAAAAACTTCCCGCAACTGCTCCATCATCCCTTCTTTGGCCTGCTCAGCTTTCCCTTTCGCTGTTCTCGGCGCAACTTTTGGACGAAGCCGCGCAGTTTCCTTCCGCACTTTCTGTGTTTCACTCTTTCCTATAAAAGCGAAAGACGTATCCGCCGCCGCTGAAAAAATCTCAGAACTCGACTCATCCTGCGGCGGACACCATTGTTCCGCTATCCTACCGTATTCCATGCGGATGACTTTGTTCGCAAGATGAAAATATCGGTCATCGTGCGTGACAGCGATAATGGCTTTGCCCTTTTTTCTCAGATAAGGAAGGATTTCCTCATAAAAAAAACGGCGGAAATGGGGGTCCTGATCCGCAGCCCACTCGTCAAAAATGAAAACAGGACGATCTTCCACCATAGCAATGACCAGAGCGAGGCGTTTCCGCTGTCCGGTAGAGAGATCCTGGGTTGTGAATCGTCCCTGTCTGTATTCGGTCTTTCCCTCCAGACCTGTCCTCCGAAGTAATTCCCGCACCTGTTCGTCATCCACCGAATCTATGCCGTAGAACTTGTCAAACAGGTGAAAGTCGGCAAAAACCCCGGAGAACATATCACGATATTCGTCCGTGAAAACGGGCTGTCCATCCACCTCTATAACTCCGTGGCTCGGAGGATACAGCCCCGTCAGCACATTCATGAAGGTTGATTTTCCGCTACCGTTCCCTCCCACAATAAAAAGAATTTCCCCTGATTTGACGGTCAGGTCCTCAATGCTGATTGAGAATCCATGTCCGTTATCAGCTGTGGAATAGGTGAAACCGATCTTATCTATTCTGATGGAATCAAAGTCTTCATCCGTCCTGCGAAAAGGTTCAGGAACGTCTTCGTCTATTTCCTTAACTAAATGACTTGGAAACAGACGACGCAGTCTTTCCAATGCTACACTCCCCTCCTGAATATTCTGTATTGAGGCCTTAATGAGCATATCATTCTGCATAGTAAATAGGAGAATGATCATTACCATGGAGAGATGTTCCGCTCCCAGCGAGGCAGAAAAAGCTATGCAGCAGACTATTCCCAGCAGGTGTATCAACATCCCGGAAAGCACGAGCTCTGCGCCGTAGCGTCGAGCTATAATCCGTTTTTCTTTATCAGCTTCTATCTTAGGCAGAAGACAGTTTTCGAAAATGTCCTTACTTTTTTTCTGATTGAATTTGAGTTCTTTGAAACCGTACAGATGGTGCTGAAGGGCTGTGAACACCTCTTTTTCATCCTTCTGCTGTTCACGGACATAAGAGAAGATGATCTTGCCGAACATCTCCTGAATCATTATCTGAACAAATCTCGCCCCGATCAGCAACAGACCAAGTAGAGGAGAAAGAAAAAACGTGATATAACACCAGACGATAAAGAGTGTTATATACGCCTGCAAGGTTTCCATATTTTTGCAGGCCGCAGTGCTGACGGTCTGAGCGTCCGCAACGCTGAGCAGTATGTCATCCCGATTACATTGCTGAAATTCAGGGAGTTCAAGATGACGCACAGTATTAACCACCCGCAGAACCATCTCCTCCACAGCTATTCCGGCCAATGCTTCTGTCTTCAGGAGAACAAAATGCGTGGAGACCAGAAAGGTGACAATAAGGAGAGGCAGCACGTAAAGATAATACAGGGCGTGACCGGGTGTATAAATGTTGATCGCCGCATCTGGAAGCAAAATGACCAGCAGTCCGCCCGCCACCCCGTTGATTACCGAGAGGGCAGTAATATGCAGAGCCTTGATGTTTGATGCAGACCAGAGAAATTTAAACAGATCCATGCGGGCCGATACTTGAAGTCATATAATTGATCAGCAGAGAACTGCGATCAGCGATGCAATATTTTCAAAATTGCCTATAAATATATAGATATAGTTACGTTAAGCAAAGACGATCACTTTACCTATGTCCTGCCCGCTTAACCCGTTTTCTTCTATTTCATCAAGCGTGACGGTTTTGTAAGGACGAACGGAAAAGTCTATCTTCCCTGCAATATCACTTGCTTTTTGCAATAAATTTCCGTCAGCTCCTGTTGCCTGCCCAATCAGTTCGACTTGATATTTCGTGGCCGCTTTCACAAACTTTCTGTTCATGAAATTTATCAGCCAATTTAAGATACCCGGCAATTTGACCCCTAGTTTATGCATCTTGGACGTATCTGGAAAAGCTACAGAAACTACCTTTTTGGGTTTAAGGGCTATGGATTTCGCCAACGTTTTTTTGCCGATCACGTCAAATACATATTCGGGTGGATCAGCTTGCAAAATTTGTTCGAAATCCTCGGTTTTATAGTTTATAAACTGTTCAGCACCTTCTTTTTCCAATATTTCTTTCTGGCTTTCACTCGCATTGACAATCACTTTCAGACCGAAATGTTTCGCTAACTGCACTGCCTGATAACCAACGCCGCCGCCAGCCCCATGAATCAAAATCCGTTCCCCCGGTTTCGAAGAAAGTGACATGAGGGCTTCATACGCTGTCAGCAGAGGCAAAGCAAGTGACCCGGCATCCTGCACTTCAATATTTATAGGTATAGCGGCAATATCAGAGGCGTTGACTGTAATTTCTTCGGCCCAGCTTCCGATATCAGAAAATTTGCGATAGAAAAAAATATTATCGCCTACATTAAAATTGGCGACATCAGCACCTTTTTCCACAATTTCACCGGCTCCGTCAACCCCGCCGATTTGTGGATTTTTATATTTTAATGTTGGAAGACCTTTCATTAAATCCATATCTATGGGATTTACACGGCTGGCTTTCATCTTAATCCGCACTTGGTTGTTTTGGAGATTGTCCGCCTTTATTTCTTGAACTTTCATCGTGGAAAATTCTTTGCCAGCCTTTGTTCGTAATATCGCTTTCATGAAGACTCCTTGTAAAAAATTATTATTCACTCATTATAAGGGTGTTGAAAAGTATGCCTATAAATGCTTGAAATAGCGGTATTTCAC
>CBDTVG010000146.1:0-5503 GCA_965363745.1 uncultured Candidatus Electrothrix sp.
GGTCTCGGTGAACCGGTGTTTGATAAGCTTGATGGAGAGCTTGCCCGTGCTCTGATGTCCATCGGTGCTGTTAAGGGCGTTGAAATCGGCTCCGGCTTCAAGGCTGCGGAAATGTTAGGTTCGCAAAATAATGATCCTATTGCTCCTACCGGTTTTCTCGGCAATAATGCGGGCGGTATCCTTGCCGGAATCAGTAATGGAGAAGATATTATCGTTCGGGTGGCGGTCAAGCCCATACCATCGATTCATAAAGAACAGAAAACAGTGAATACGGAGAATGAAGCTGTGAATATCAAGGTCGGCGGTCGCCATGATATTTCAGCCATCCCTAGGATTATACCGGTCTGCGAGGCCATGGTGCGCCTGACCCTTGCTGATCACCTCCTCCGGCAGCAGGCGGTTGTGCAATTGCCGAATTGAACAAATATTGAACAGGAAAGATGCCGTGAAACAATCTGGACAGAGCAAAGTGAACAACATCAAACGCATCCTGATGGTCAGCCGTGAATACGACGGTTTAGCTGGAGCGGGCGGTGTAAAGGATGTCTGTCGTCAATTGGCGGAAGCACTGGTGCGCCATGCCGACTGCGACGTGCGGGTGATTTTACCTTGCTACGGTTTGGTGGACGCAGCAACACTTGGCTTTGAACATATGCAACTCCCATGCCGTGAAGACTCCTTAAAAATGACCACTGTTTTTGATGTGGACATGAACTACCCAGACAAGGAACGCAGAGAAGCGGTTTCGCTGTGGATGAAAAAAATTCAGGGGGTAACAGTCTACCTGCTGGATTCGCCAAGGTTTGCTGAAAAGGAAGGCGTGTACACCTACACGGCTGAAGAGGAAGCAAAAAAGAGCTGGCAACAAGCAGGTAAAGGGCATTTCGACTATTTTGCCATGAATGTGTTGCTCCAGAAAGCAACCCTTGACATGATGATTCTGCTTGATTTTCAACCGGACATCATCCATTGCCATGATGGGCACGCAGCCATCCTGCCTGCCATAATGCGGGAACACGCCGGATATCGCCAATTTTTCTGCCAGACCGGATCTGTGGTGACGATTCATAATGCCGGACTTGGGTATCATCAGGAGGTGGAAGACCTGAATTTTGCCAGCTCGATTACAGGGTTACCTGAATCTGTGATTCAATCCGCTTTATTCAATAACAGCTTTAACCCTTTTGTCGTCGCCGCCGGTTATGCTCAGATGAACACAGTGAGTGAAAATTATGCTCGTGAGCTTCAGGAAACTGATGAGGATAGTCGTACTGGCTGGCTTGGGCATGAGTTTGTGAAAAAAGGGGTTGAACTTATTGGTATCACCAACGGTATTAATCCTGACGATTTCAATCCTGTCAAAGGCAAGGAGCTGGGGCTATCTGATAATTTTAACCCGGAAACTGGTGATCTTGCCGGAAAGAGACTGTGCAAGCATGAAATGCTAATTTCTTGCCGTACAAAGAGCGAATGGGCACGGGTTGAGCAATATGGCAATCTGAGTGAGCAACCGGAGTTGCCTCTGTTTACCTTTATCGGCAGGCTAACATCTCAGAAAGGGGTAGATGTGTTGTTGCAGGCTGTATCTCGGTTCGCGGTGGAGGATATGGCTGCGGATTTCCAGCTGTTGGTTCTCGGCAGCGGCGATAGCGCCTTGGAAGAACAGCTTCAGGAGTTGACTCAGGATGAAAGATTCAGCGGACGAATTTGCTTTTTAAAGGGGTATGATCCAGAGCTGGCCATAAAAATTTACGCTGCCGGAGATTTTTTTCTTATTCCTTCTTTGTATGAACCATGCGGCCTGACAGACTATATCGCTCAGTTATTCGGCAACCTGCCCATTGTCCATCATGTGGGCGGTCTGGTTAAGGTGTTGGATAGGGAAACCGGGTTCGCCTATCAGGAACACAGCTCGGACACTCTCGCTGCAACCATGCGCTCGGCTTTGGATCTGCACCGTGATGATCCCGATCAATTAACCGCCATGCAACAAGCCGCTGTACGCCGTGTCCGTTCTCATCATAGTTGGCAACAGCTGACAGAGGATTATCTCTCGCTCTATCAGCGGGCTCTGTAGCGTGTGGCGGTGGTTAAAAATTGAATATGGTAAGTATATCATACCCTCATAAACGAAATACTCATTTAGATCATCACCGATGCGGGGATTGGTTTGAGCAGCGCCGGGATTTTTTTATTCGTCAATTTTTCGCTGATTTTTTCATCCTCACCTACTCCTTTCAGGAGCTGTATCAGGCGTATTGTGACTGCCGTGGTTCCGGCTCCGAAATAGGAGGGGGTTGCTGTCTGTTGTCTGAGGAAGGTCATGCCGCTCATTGTAAAATTTTGGAGCAGCTAAATGTTATGGTGGGGGCGGAGATGGAAAAAGGGCCGATCTGGCATTTAAAAGAACTTTGCCATCGTGTCTGGCCAGAAGAAGATCGGGAAGGGAATCTTGAAGGTTCTTTGGTCGACTGGTTCATGGGCTCCATTTTTCATGAAGCCATGCGGCTCAGAGAGGATGTTTATATTCTGAATAGTTATGATGCAGCCGCCTTCAAAAAAACAGAATCGGAGGCGGTGAGAAACGGTTGCTTTGATCGGTGGAAAATTTTTGCATCTCCGCTCTCCCGAATTATGGATAAAAAAGAGCTGATCAAACGTATCTCCTTTGATGTCAGGCGACAAATGGAACAGCTCGCTTTTCTCTTCGGGCAGACCCATAATATATTGCGCACGACGCTCTCCGATTTTTCGGAAAATATTCTGCTGGTTCGATTTTTCGTGGAGCAGGAGGATCAGGTGCAGGATCTCTGGGGCGAGGAACTTGTTTCCGTCTTTGATGATATGTTTTCCGGTGCGCCTGAGCAGGGCTTTTGCGCCGCTGGCAGGAGTTATATGAGTGGGCAGTGGTATACACGGGCTTTGCTTATGTACCGCCGGGCTTTGGAGCTTGAATGCGGATGTGGGGAAGCAATGGAAAAAGCGCATGAGCTAGAGATGCTTATTCAGGAGAACAGTAAGTTTTTAGGGGCGGCATAGAAAAAATATAGTTGACCAGCAGGACAATGTAAAAAAGTCTTCTTTGAAGATTAAAAATAATAATAAAAAAGGAAATATATCATGAGTATAAAAGTAGGAATTAACGGGTTTGGACGCATAGGAAGGAATATTTTTCGGGCCCTCAGTCAAGATACGGCTTTTGCGGATATTGAGGTGGTGGGTATTAATGATCTCACGGATATCAAAACCATTGCCCATTTACTGAAGTACGACTCGGTGATGGGGGTGTTTAATGCGGACATAAAGACCGGCGATGACGGCATTGTTGTCGATGGCCGGAAAATACGGGTATCCAACCACCGCAATCCGGCTGATATTGCATGGAGTGAGATGGGTGCGGAATATGTCCTCGAATGCACGGGCTTCTTCAGAGATCAAGATTCAGCCGGGGCGCATATAGATGCTGGCGCAACTAAGGTTATTATTTCCGCCCCGGCCAAAGGGGCCGTCAAAACCATTGTCATGGGCGTGAATGAGGATGAATATGATCCGACCATGCATCATGTGGTTTCCAACGCCTCCTGCACGACCAATTGTCTGGCCCCGGTGGCGCGGGTTATTTTGGATAATTTTGGTATCAAGCGAGGCCTGATGACCACGGTTCATGCCTATACAGGTGATCAGTGTCTCTTGGATTTTCCCCATTCCGACCTGCGTAGGGCACGGGCTGCAGCTATGTCCATGATCCCCACGAACACTGGTGCCGCATCAGCTGTGGCCTTGGTTATTCCAGAATTGAAGAATAAATTTGATGGCTTGGCCGTGAGGGTTCCCACAGCTGACGTATCCTTGGTGGATGTGGTGATGGAGGTTGAACGTGAGACTTCGGTCACTGAAGTCAACAAAGCCTTACAGGAGGCCGATGGCCGTTTCTTGCGTTATTGCGATGAACCGCTGGTATCCATTGATTTTCAGGGCGATCCGCATTCCTCCATCGTGGACAGCCTCTGTACTCGTGTGCTGGGCACCAGTGTCAAGATCATGACGTGGTATGATAACGAATGGGGCTATTCCAACCGGATGCTTGACCTTGTTTTGCATATGGAAGCGAATAAGCCATTGTGATCTTTTTGAATATTTTGAGGGGGTAACAGCCGAACCGAATAATAGAAAAGCCGAAGCCCTTGAACAGGAGAACGATATGAAAAAAATAATGTTGGCGGTCGCCTCTGTCCTCGTTTTGACGGCGGGGAATTCCACAGCCTTAGCCGGATCGTGGGGATACATCGGTGAAGGCGGGCCGGAACATTGGGGAACGCTTGATCCGGCCTATGCGATGTGCTCCAAAGGGATGAACCAGTCACCGATCAATCTGACTGGTTTTGTGGAGGCGGAGTTGGAGCCTGTCACTTTTGATTACAATACCGGTCTGGTCACCGAGGTGCTGAATAATGGTACTTCGGTTCAGGCTGACTACACCGCCGGTTCAACGCTGACTGTTAACGGTCGGAGTTTTGCCCTCAGGCAGTTCAATTTTCATACGCCCAGTGAAAACCTGATTAATGGAGAACAGTTCCCGATGGAAGGCCATTTTGTGCATGCTGATTCCAATGGCAATCTTGCTGTTGTAGCCGTCATGTACACTTCTGGTGAAGAAGAAAATTCTGATTTGAAAAAAATATGGCGGCAGATGCCCGCTAAAGCGGGTCAGAAGGTGAGCATGGCCTCGCAGGCCAGAGAGCGGATCGCCTCATGCCTGACAACAAAGAATATTACCGATTTAACGGCTCGTTGACCACACCGCCCTGTACGGAAGGAGTGCTCTGGATGGTTATGAAAAATCAAGTTGCTGTGTCAGCGGAGCAGGTGAAACAGCTTGCCGAGGTGCTGGAACATCCCAATAACCGTCCAGTTCAAGCTGTTAATGCCCGTCCAATTCTTCAATAATTTCTTTGTTGTGCTTCTTGTTTTTAAGCAGACGGAGGAAAATAGTTGCGGCGGGGTGAGGGGAGCGATAAACGGAATAAAAAAAGGAAGGTCGCCAGCAAGGCAACCTTCCTTAAGACTTTAAGTATATCCTGAACTAAATAGGATTATACACAGCCTGTAGGTTTCGGCAGGCCAGCCATCTTACAAGCACCTTTGCCAGGTCCTGACGGGAACAGCTCGTAAATTCTTTTCAGCGGAAAACCTGTGGTTTTGGACAGGATACGTACCATAGGAGCAATACCATTTTTCTTGTAGTATTCCTGCAGAGCGTCAATGACCTTCTGATGCTCATCGGTCATATCGCCAATTCCTTCAACGCTCTTTACGTAATCAACCCAGTTCACATCCCATTCCTCAGAACCATTTAACAGGAAGCCGTCCTCATCAACCTCGTAGGATGTACCATTATGCTCAATAGATGCCATTGTCTTTCTCCCTTGGGATAGAATAATATGAAATGAATAATCGTTTATTCACTATTTATATTTATAACGATGAAGGCAACTCTTACTAT
>CBDTVG010000147.1:0-5496 GCA_965363745.1 uncultured Candidatus Electrothrix sp.
TTGCCGATAAAAAGCCACACGCCAGCGGAGATAGCCGTTAGCATAGCCGCCGAGATAATTTCATTGAAGAACACCCGCTCTTATTGAATAAGAGCCAACATAAACCACAATGGTTCGGTAAGTTTTTCAGCATCGGTAACCTGCTAGGTGCTAACCTGTTGAAATTGTTTAAGTTGACGATTTCAGTGCGAGATTTCCTAATATACTGAAATTGCTAAATTAAAAATTATTTACCGAACCATTAAATCAGTTGTTTTATTTGTATATCTGATCGGTTTAAAGAATGATCAGGTTTATTACGAATAAAAAATATCAAACATACTATAAATTAAATCCGTTAATTATGTTGCATTTGCCAGTGGTTCTTCTATGTGGATTTTCCTATTCCGCTTTAGTCAATGTAAAAAAGAACCGAAAAAAAAATAACAAGTCAATTGAGAAACAGGAAGACAAACAAACCCAACCAGTTGTTACTACTGATGCAGGTGATTTGGACGTTAAAAATAAATTAAACTTAAAGCTTTCTGTTATTGCTCTTTCAATGACTACTTTAGGTGGCTTAACCGCTTTGCCTATTCTTAGCTGGTTAAGTGTTCCAATTATAATTTACCTGTTTGAACCTTTTTTCTCGCATGGATTCTGGTCGTTGGTCAGAGAAAAAAAAATAGGTGTAGATGTACTTGATCTCGTTATAGGTGCTACCTTTTTGGGCTTTGGATACTATCTTGGCTCCGCATTCTTTTTTACCTTCTATTATTTAAGCCAGCACTTAATGCTTAAAAGTCAAGATCGCTCCAAAAAGGATATTGTTAATATTCTCGGTAATACCCCTCGTTATGTATGGTTATCCATAGATAACGTTGAAACCAAAATTCCTTTTAACAACTTGCGCCTCAACGATATCATTGTCATATCCGCTGGCGAAACAATTCCAATTGACGGTGTCATTACGGAAGGTAGTGCCAATATTGACCAACATCTGCTGACGGGTGAGTTTCAGCCGGTAGAAAAGAGCTGCAATGATGAGGTTTTTGCAGCGACTATCGTTTTATCAGGAAAAATCTATATTCGAGTTGAAAAATCAGGCGTTGATACGGTTGCTTCGAAAATCAACAAAATCCTGACAAACATGAGTGACTATAAATCCAGCCTTCAAGCACGAGGCGAAGTTATTGCGGATCGCTCTGCAATTCCCACATTAGGTATTGCAGCCATTACTTTACCTATCTTAGGAGCGGCAAGTGCGACGGCGACTCTATTAGCCTCTTTTGGTTATAATATGCGTCTCATTGCGCCCATTAACACCTTGACGTTTTTAAAAGCAACTTCTGAAGATGGTTTTTTGGTTAAAGATGGTCGAATAATGGAATTATTAACAAAAGTTAATACGGTTATCTTCGATAAAACCGGCACCTTAACCTATGCCCAGCCTAAAATCGGAGGGATTCATGTCATTGGCGGATATACAGAAGATCAACTAATTTACTTTGCCGCCAGTGCCGAACACCGCCAAACGCATCCCGTTGCCTTAGCCCTTGTTAAAGAAGCGAAACAGCGTGATATCCAGTTGGCAGAAATTGATGATGCCAGTTATCAAATAGGGCTGGGTATTACCGTAGGTATTGAGGGAAAAACGATTCAAGTTGGTAGTGTCAGTTTTATGCAGGCAGAAGAGATATTTATCCCAGAAGAAATTACAGTACAACAAGAACTTTGCTCAGAATATGGTTACTCGCTGGTGTATATCGCAATCGACAACAGGTTAGCGGGGATGTTTGAGTTATGCCCAGAAGTCCGTCATGAAGTAGAAAATATGATTGAAAAACTGCACAACAGAGGCATTGAAACCTATATTATTTCTGGTGATCAAAACCAACCGACAAAACATTTGGCTAGTTTATTAGGGATTAGTCATTATTTTTCAAAAGTTATGCCAGAGGATAAGGCCAATATTGTTGCAAAACTCCAAAAAGAAGGAAAAGTGGTTTGCTTTGTCGGTGATGGCATCAATGACTCTATTGCATTGAAAACAGCCAATGTTTCTATTTCATTGCATGATGCCTCCGCCATTGCTGCCGATACAGCACAAATCATCTTATTGGAAGATAATATTCATTGCTTACCGCATCTGTTTGAATTAGGTGACAAATTAGAGCAAAAACTTTTCCAAAGTTTGGTCTTAACCATTATTCCTGGGGTGGTCTGTGTTGCTGGTGTCTATTTTCTACATCTTGGTGTTATCGGTGCCCAACTTGTGTATGCTCTAGGTTTGAGCTTAGGTGTTGGTAATGCATTGATTCCCCTTTCTCAACCAAATAAACAAAAACTTATAGAAACAGATGAACAACAAAACGGTGAAAATCATGATTGATCAGTCAGTGTTAAAAAAAGATTCAACGGAAACACCTCGCGTCATAAGTGAAGAACACTCTAAACAGTTAGCTATGTGGCAATTGGCAACAGCAGGACCTCATCAAATGATGATTTATCCCCGGTTGATTCAGGAATTGAAAAATCTGTTGACACCGAGTATGACGTTAGCAGAATATGGCTGTGGAGTTGGCTTTGTTATGCAGGCAGTCTTAGATCATCAACCTTCTTTACCCTATAAAAATTTTCTCGGACTGGAGATTAATCGAGAATCAAGATTGGAAGCGCGTAAATTAATCCCGTTAGATAAGGGTGGGGCAATCCATTGTGATCTGACCAACTCCCATTTGCCTGATCGGTTTTTCGATTTGGCAATATCCAGCACAATTTTATGTCATTTCAAACCGCATCCTTTACGTAAAGCCCTATTTCATAGTATGAGAATGCTAGAAAAAGGGGGAGAAATGCTGGTATGTGTACCTAGTCTTGAATGGACAACCAGAGAAAACAGCGATTATGTTGTTTTAGAAGAGCTTGGAGATGAGTCATTCGTCGCGGTAAAACATGGTAATTCGTATCAGTTGCGACAATGTTATTATTCCAGACAAGTTTACCAAAACTTCCTAGAAGAATCAGGTTTTACCATAAAAAAATCTGAAGATTTGTTGATTCCAGATGACGAAAGGATCGGAGCAAGATACATACCTTATGTAGGCATGCCGCTGTTCTATTTTTTCGTTGCAGAACGACCTGTGGATTATAAAAAAATATCACAATATCAAATTATTAAAGAAGATATTCCAAAATTACATAAGCTGGAGCTATGTTAATGGACTGGAATACTATGGCTCAGGCAGCTACTGAAATCCAGTCAGCTAGTGAGAAGCAAACACAAGCCTATGCTCTTTTTCGACGCTCAACATCGTTGATGTTTCGAGTGGCCTGCTGGGGGAGTGTTTCTTCTATCATGACAGAAAGAAATAAGGAATATCAATCAGTTAAAAACTTCAGTAAAACACTTGCGCAAAAAGGCATCGTTATCGTCGCAGGAGGGCCTTATATGGAACAAGGCTGTGGTGTCGGGGTACAACATGCTGCTCATCAAGGCGCATTTGAAATCTCTCCTGAGCACTCTATCGGGATCGACCTTTATATTCCGGAATGGGGAACCGGGGCAAGCGGCAGAATCTATCACAACTCAGTTTCTCCTGAGAAAAACGACTCAAATCCTGTTGGTTTTTATATTCAAGCAGAGACTTTAGAGGACCGGATGAAATATATGGAAATTTTGGCTCAGGTTTTTATTGCATTTCCTGTATTTGGCTTTGGTACCGATTTAGAACGAGCTCGAATGGCGCAAATCCTTTATTTTCTTCACACACTGAAAGAACAAATCCCTGAATCTATTTTTTCCGGCTCTAGGGCTTTTAGAGAGTTTGGCCTATTTCCAAAATTGTTACTCATCGGCCCTTATAATTATTGTCGTTCACTTGTTGATGAAATTGCCAACACAGATGAAAGCCGTGCTTGGGTAAGAGATAAAAATAATGGTATTTTTGTTTTTCGCTCAACAATGGAAGAAGGTAAAGTGTTTATCGAAGAAGAGCGGCAACGATGGCGGGATGAAATATTGGCGGCTGGAGGTGCGCCTCAAAACTAAAATTTTACGGAGGCTAGTACAGCTAGGTGTAAGTCTTAAGCAGCTTTTTTATTGCGAAACGTCTTGTTGAATTTGGAAAAGCTGCATCAATAACCGTAACTAAATTTACGCCAGACTGTACTAGTGCTCTGTCACTGCTTCATTTTAGGATGAACATCTTAATAGGAGCTACATAGCTAATAAGAACAGGGGATAAGATAGCGGCATGAATAAAAAACAACATCTTTAAATTATTTGTATTACTCATAGCAGGAGTACAAAAAGTCTATAGCTGCTTGGAAGCGGATTATGCCTTTACCCGTCATCAACATCTACAGGATTTATATAAAGGTTTCAACATAATATCTTTCAGTAAGGATGGAACGATAAATGGACTCTGACAGCGGCGGATTTCTGCCGATTAAACAGGCGGAACTTGACGAGCAGATCAAAAAAGCGGCAGCCTTTCTCAAACGGGTATCCTGGCATCCGAGGGTGAAAAAAGAACGCCTGAAAGCATCGGAAAACGCCCATGAAATCATCAAAAGTATCACCAACGCCTCCTCGCCGGAAACAGTAAGCATTGCGGACAAGGCTAAAAAACTCAGCGATGACCAGTTGCTCATCTATCACCCGGATGTGGCTTTTTGCATGAATGCAGTGCGCAAAGGCATCGCTCTGGGAATGCATGCGGCCAACCTCTATTCCAAGGCTTCCAATTTTTACACGCTCAAGGAACAGCAGGCTGGCGGAGCTTTGAAAAACAACCCGGACGCTCAAACCGAATTCCGGCAGAAGAACATCACCACCTCGGCGGTGCTGATGTTTGTCACGGCGAACTATATTGTTTCCTCCCTGAGTTCCTACAAGAGCGAGGCCTTGGATTCGGTGCGGGTCAGTTTTCCCGGTCTGCCGGAAGAACTGCATCTGGCCAATTATATCCACGCCCTCAACTATATGCTCTACTACCACGGTTTTTTTTTGGCGGCGGACAATATCAAAAGCCCGCTGAATTTTGTTAAGCTGACCCAGCTTTATTACCAGGAGGTGCTCAGCGAAATAGAGTTTATCAAGGATTCTCTGCACTACACGGAATCTTTTGAAAAGAAAGGCTATAAGCTTGAAGGCGAAGAGTTCACCATTGAAGGCTTTACCGCCCATACAGTGCAGGTCAGCGGCAGTGTAAATTTTAACCGGCTGGAATGGGGCAATATCGTCGGCAACACCATGTACAAACACAGCTCAAAACGCACTATCCAATTTTTGATGTGCTATGACGTGGAACGGAAGATGAATCCCATCAATGAGCTAGGCGGATTTCCTGCCGTGACTATGGAGTACGGGCCTGCCGGAACCGGAAAAAGTATGGGGATTTCTGCCACCGCCACCGAGCTCAGTGATCGCTGTAATGATCTGGGAATTAAATTCCTCTATCATCCTGTTCCCCAAGCTGTTGTTTCCACCTACCAGGGCGGCAGCAGCGAAAA
>CBDTVG010000148.1:0-5491 GCA_965363745.1 uncultured Candidatus Electrothrix sp.
GCCGCTGCCGGGGTGATGCTGGCCCTGCTGTACACCATCGTCCTTCTGCCGCCCATGCTCTCTCTGATCCCTCTGAAGCTTCGGCGTGAGAATGCAAAATCTGATCAGCAGGCAGAGCCTCTGGTCGATAGAATTCTCACCGCTGTGGGCCATTTCTCCACCCAAAAACCGAAATTGATCCTGACCGTCACGGCCCTGATCTTTATTATCTCCATTATCGGCATAACCCAAATTAAGTTTTCCCATGATATCGTCAGATGGTACCCGGAAGATTCCCCGGTTCGCATCGCCACGGAAACCATTGACCAAGAGATGAGAGGTTCCATCGCCTTGGAGATTATTTTGGACACGGGCAAAGTCAACGGCCTCTATGACCCTGAACTCCTGCAACGAATCGACGATTCAATTCACACTATGGAGCAGTTAGAGAAAGGGGTGATCTTTGCGGGTAAGGCCTGGAGCATCACCACCCTGCTTAAAGAAATCCATCAGGCCCTCAATGAAAATCGACCTGAGTTCTATCAGGTGCCTGACAATCCGCAGCTAATCCCCCAAGAATTTCTCCTTTTTGAGAACAGCGGCTCCGACGACCTGGAGGATTTTACAGACAGCCAGTTCTCCAAGGCCCGCTTTACCATTAAGGTGCCATTTCGAGATGCGGTGGCCTATACTGATTTTATTCAGGCGGTCGAGGAGCATTTTCAACAGACGTTTCCAGAGGTCAAGATTACAACTACCGGCATGACCTCCATAATTTTTCAAACTATGGCTAGGGTTATCCGTAGCATGGCCAAGAGCTATACCATCGCCCTAGCTGTGATCACCGTGTTGATGGTTCTGCTGATTGGCAGGTTTCGTATAGGCATGTTGAGCATGATCCCCAACCTCTTTCCCATCTTCCTGACCTTGGGCATTATGGGCTGGTTCCAAGTTCCCATGGATCTGTTCACTATGCTGGTGGGCAGCATCTCCATCGGGCTGGCTGTGGACGACACCATTCATTTTATGCATAATTTCAGGCGGTATTTCGAAGAAACCGGCGATGCGGTTGAAGCCGTCATGCACACCCTGCACACAGCGGGCCGGGCCATGCTGATTACCACCTGCGTGCTTTCCATCGGTTTTTTTATCTTTATGTTCGCTTCTTTGAATAACCTGTATAACTTCGGCTGGCTCACCGGATTCACCATTATCACCGCTTTGCTCTCAGATTATTTTATTGCACCGGCCCTTATGGTGCTGGTAAATAAATCAGGGGGCAATCCTAAAAATTCCGCACAAGGAGAACTGTCATGAAATATTTTACCCTCTCTATTCTATTATCTTTTTGTCTTGTGAACACATCCATTAGCCCGGCCTTTGCCAAGGATGATCCCAAGGCCCGTGACATTATGCAGAAGGTCGAAGACCGGGAGGACGGTGATAATCAGGAAAGCGACATGACCATGATCCTGATTGATAAAAACGGCAGTGAGCGTGTCAGAAAAATTCATTCCTTTACCAAAGATTTCGGTGAGGACACCCACCGAATCATGTTTTTTTCCCATCCGCCGGATGTCAAGGACACCGGCTTTCTCACCTATGATTATGATAATCCGGCCAAGGACGATGATCAATGGCTCTACCTGCCTGCCCTGCGCAAGACCAAACGCATTGCCTCGGACGACAAGAGTTCCAGCTTTATGGGGTCCGACCTCAATTATTCGGACATGACCTCTCGTGATTTAGAGGATTACGACTTCACTCTGCTCAAGGAACAGAAGGACAACGGCCACAAAGTCTGGCTGATTCAGGCCGTGCCCCGCCGCCCGGAGGTGATTGATGAAACCGGGTATAAAAAATCCATCGTCTTTGTCCGGCAGGATAATTATTACGTGGTCAAGGCCGTGCATTGGGTACGGGATGGCGGTTATCTCAAATATTTTGATGTCAAAAAACTGAAACAGATCAACGGGGTCTGGGTGGCCACTGAAACCCTTGTCACCAAAAAGAAAGGCAAAAAGATTGAACATAAGACCATTTTAAAGATGGAAAATGTGGTGTTTAAGGATAAAATGGATGAGGGTATTTTTACTGTGCGGCGGTTGGAGAAGGGAATGTAACTCATCTCATCTATGGAGCTTTTGCGATACCTGCTCTGGGAATTGATTACTTAACGGGCAGTGCCGTATAAAATTCGATGATCTGCTGAAAAGCGGAACATCGGCGATAATGACTGGGTTACTGAAATATTAAAAAAAATCAAGACAGGATTAATTCCTGTCCTGATTCGACCAAAGTGCCTGTTATACATTGACTATCCGTTATTCAACGGATTCCGCACTAATCACAATCGTTGCGCTGTCATCAAAAATCTTGATAAAACTGACATTGATGCCCTCGTTGTAATACCATGCAGTCAAAGGAGATGCCCACAAGCTGTCACTTCGCTGTTCCGGTGTGCCTCCTGAAATGAGTTCGACCTGCTGTCCTTCTATGCTGATATTCTTTAAACATCCTGAGACCCCTTTTTTTGCTTCAGAGGGGTCATGCAGGATCGCGACAAAGAAATAATTTTCAAATTTAGGCGTGTATCCGTCATGGATACGTTCTACCTTGATTTGTCGAGTTTTCTGGTCGTTGCCAGTGTGGGTAATCCGAGTTTCACGATATTCGTCCTTCGCCTGGGGGTCACCGCCAAGTTCAGGCGGATGGGCGGATTTATTGGCTGATGAGCGGCTTTCTCCGTCATCCAGATACATTGTGTATTCTCCATCCGCACCAGGATAAATATTGAGCGTGATCGGGTTGGCTTGGCCTTCCCGTTTGCGCTGGCCTACGTACTGTTCAATCTCAATGGTTGGGATAATGGCCCCGGCACGCACATAAACCGGAACAATGAAGTGAATATGGTTATCTTTGATATTGAGATTCGCATCAAAATCCCTTATCGTGGTGCCTCCATCAACAGCAGAACCGAGCGGCATGGTATTATCCATAAAGCAATACCAGTTACTCCCTGAAGGTAGATACACATCCCTTTTGCCCTTGTTGTTATAGTCGCCCTGAGCCTGGGGTTCTAGAACAGGAGCGACCAAAAAATCTTTGCCGACAAAGAACTCATTGTCCAAGAAGGACTCTTTATCATTGTAGAGCGACTTATCATCAGGGTCGTTAAGGAAAAGAGGACGACAGATAGGCCGACCGGTCAGGGTATTTTCAAACATTGCATCGTAAAAGAGCTGAAGCAGACGATAGCGCAGTTCAATATAATGTTTGCAGATCGGCAGCACATTGCGGTACAGATCCTGCGGTTCAGGAAGCTGGCCTCCCCGATATTGCTGGAACCATTCCTCATACATGAACGGTTCCTGGAACTCTTTACGCCCCTTACGGACATAATGATTCCTGAACCACGGCAGAAAGGCGCCAGCAGCAGTCCAGCGGATCAGAAGTTCCGGGCTGGCCCATTTCCCGCCGTCCGCATTTGACGCTTCAAACCCGCCGATATCCTGACCGTTAATCACAACGCCGCACATACCTAGGGATAAGGCTTGGGATACATTCATTTTCAAAAAATCCCAGTCCGAAGAGTTGTCTCCTGTCCACAGACCGGCAAAACGGTGCGAACCGGTAAAACTGCCCCGTCCGATGATGAAATTACGCTTGTTCTCCCGGCCTTCCAAGTTGTTGAGTCCATGGTAGGTGGCCTTATGGAGATTATACGAATACAGGTTCCACACCTTGATGGCAGGAGTCTGCTTGCTGGATACCCCTCCATAAAAATCGTCGGTCACCAGTAAACGAAAAGGAAAGCCTTTCATATCGCCCCGGTTCTCTCTGATGGCAGGGGTAGTCATATCTTGCCAGACCATTTCCAGCCCCATATTAAAAAGGTACTGGTATTGGGTGCCCCACCATCTGCGAACCTCGTGCCTGCCTAGGTCGGCATAATGCCCAGGTGTTCCTAATTCATGACCACCGGCATCGTCACCGTAATAAACCTCGCCGATAAACGGTTCATTACTGTTGAATCCATCAACCCAACCGTTATTCGGACAATACTCGCCACCGCCGCCGTAGAGCTGGTATTTTTTACTGTCTGGATTGCTTGGATCATAGCGCTTGTCGCGGACAAAATAATCGTTGGTTAGGGCCTGATTGTAGGTTGCATAGTCGGAGGTATTCCGACTGCTGATAACTGGAGTGATGTTGGTGCTGCATTTTATCCCCTGTTCTTTCAGATTGTGAAACATCTCGTACGGATTGGGGAATTTCTGCTCATCAATCGTGAAGGTTTTGTAGTTTTTCTGAACATCCACGTCCACATGCAGACCGTCAAGAGGAATCTGGTATTCCCGATATTTGCGGACTGCCCATTCCAGAATGTCCCGCCTGTCATAGCCATAACAGCCTTGATGATATCCCAGACAATAACGCGGTTTCAGACGAGATCTGCCTACAATAGACGTAAAGCTGTCTATTACATCGATAGGTTTTTTGCCCGCAAAAAAGTAATAGTCCAAATCTCCGAAACGGGTGCCGAACATATAGCGTCCTGAATTAATATATCCGATATCCATGAGTATCTGACCGGGATTGTCAATAAAAATACCGTTGACACTTTTTTGATCAGGAGCACCGTTAAATTCCATAAAGAACGGGTCTGAGTGATACAGAGGTTCTCGGACATCCAAGGGGCCATGATTGTACACCTGGCGGTACCGCATGTTATCAAAATTAAAATAGTTCACCTGAGCGGTATTCTTGCTCAACGACTGGCCCCCCTGTTCTCCAAAGCCGATATACTTTGCGCTGGCAGGCTTTTTGACGGCCTGAATAACAGCATAGTCGTCTCCGCCGTTGGCAGTGTAGTAAATCGGGGTTTCTGCTGTCTGCCAAATCTGAAAGGGTTTACCTTGAGAAAATTTGAATACCTGAATTCCAAAAGGAGCACGGGTGACCACGACCTTGAGTACTGGTTGATTGTCAGCACCTTTTGTAATCAGTTCGATATCTCCATTGCGTTCAATTCGATCAATCTGAAATTTTTCTTTCTGTTCAAGCAGTCTTTGCAGATCACCAAATCCATCGCAAATGACCGAACGCGTATTTTGATCAGCATATTCAGCGGCTGTTTTGCCCGGATTGAAACGGACACGAAATGTGTCTTTCTGCGGGAACCGGATGAGCATACTACAGGCTTTACCGTCATTTCCGGTGAAATTCAGGGTCAGAGACTTTGATTCTGCATCAAATACATAGGAATCGACTGTGTCCAGCGTATCCCAATCCCTGAATCGGGAAAAATACTGCTCAACCTTGAGAAACTTATATGCTTCCTGTTCAGAAAAAATTTGATCCGACAAACCTACTTCTGCTGCCGCAATGTTTTTTGACACGGTTTTTCTCCTCCATAAGCTGGATTAATTGATTATGAGGCTATTGCCTCTGGAGCCACGGCAAACGCATGACTTTTGCTAGTAATTCAGCGAATTATTGCTACCCCGCT
>CBDTVG010000149.1:0-5485 GCA_965363745.1 uncultured Candidatus Electrothrix sp.
GGACAGGGTAAAAACGCTTATCTCTCTGAAATGCAGCGCAGGATGTCATGCCTTGGATCGGGTTCTGCGGGTGGTTGGGAAGAGTAAAGAGGAATGGCTGGCGACCGTGAACAGTATGGTCGAAATGAGCGGTGACCCTCATTTTCTTTCGGAGCAGGAGAAAAAAGATATTGTTCAATTTTTGATCAATCGTGAGCCGAAAAAACGTGAGGAAAGCGGTGTTCGTGCGCAATCATCAGGCACGGTTCATCCGCTTGTCTCCAGTAAATGCAGTGTCTGCCATGATTTAGACAGGGTGCAGGGAACGGAGAGGAATAAAGAGGAATGGACGAAAATCGTCAACACCATGGTGGATAGCACAGGTGATCCAAATTACCTTTCAAAGTTAGAAAAAGAAAAAATAATAAATATTATAAGCGGATGGGGCACGCAGAAAGAATAAGTCGGCACCATTGCAAAATTGCAATTTCCCCGGTTCAATCTGAACGCAATGCGTCAATGGGGTGCAATTGTGCAGCCTTGTACGCCGGATAAAAACCGAAGAAAATACCGACCGTCGACGACACACCTACGCCCAGCCAAATAGCATCGCCCGCAATAAAGAATTGCCATTCATTGACAGCGCATACCAGAAGGGTGGCCAGCATCCCTAAACCGGTGCCCAGAATACCTCCTGTTAATGAAAGGATAACGGCTTCTGTTAAGAATTGTCGGCGAATATCTCTCTGTCTGGCTCCGATAGCCCGGAGAATGCCGATTTCCCGCCGCCGATCCAGCACGGAGGTGAGCATGACATTCATGATTCCTACACCTCCTATTAATAAAGAGATGCTGCTGATTAAACCTAACAACATGGTTTGCATCTCGCCTTGTTCTTTGATTTGCTGAAGCAGTTGCTCTTCCGCTGTCACCTGTACGTTCATATTCTTTTTTCGTTTAAAATAACGTTTGATCTCTTGAGTCGAAACCGTATAATCCACATCAGGTTTCATGCGGGCGATAATTTCATATCTTTGATTGTCAGATGCATGGCGGCGTGCTGTTGAACTCGGCATGATCATTGAATAGTTCGTCAGCCAATCAGGGTTTTTTTTCAATACTCCGATCACAGTATAGGTGCTATTGTTAAATTTAACGGAAGCTCCGACCAGCTTGCCGGTAAAAGTATCGAAACCCTGTTTCCGCAAGACTCCCGAGCCAATAACAACATAATTTTTGTTGTCATCCAAGGTTGAAATGAATCGTCCGGCCCGCAAACGTAATTTATTGATTTTTTTGTACGACGGAGTGGTTCCTATAATACGAACATAACCGCTATGATTGTTGAATCTGTAATAGCCGCCCACACTTATTGTCGACACAACTTCAGCAAGAGTATGATGCGCATAATCAAGTAATAATTTATGGTCATCCGAGGTGATATATTTATCGCTTTTATCTTCCCAAGCCTTTTCGATATGTAATATATCAGGACCGAGTGCTGAACTTTTGCGGAGCATTTCTTCGCCCCAGATAATACCGATGGAAACTAGAGCGATGACCGAGCCGATACCTATACTGATGCCGATCAACGCTAAAAAAGTCCGCTGTTTTGCTGCATATAAATTACGAACAGCTTCCCTGATGTGGGTTAAGAGCATGAGTGGCGTAGTACCCCGTCTTCCATCTCAACATGACGTTGACATTGCCGGGCAATATTCTGATCATGGGTGATGATGACGACCGTGATACCTTCCTTTTGATTGAGGCGTAAAAATAAATCCATTATTTCTTTGCTCACATGGGTGTCCAAGGCACCGGTGGGTTCATCCGCGAGAAGAAGAGAGGGCGTACCGATTAAGGCGCGGGCGATGGCGACACGTTGCTGTTGTCCGCCTGACAGCTCATTAGGTCGATGGTGAGCACGATCAGCCATTCCCATTTTTTTTAGCATATCCATAGCTCGACGATGAATTTCTTTCGCGGGAATCCGGCGGTAAATCAGAGGGCAGCCCACATTTTCCAGTGCTGTAAGACGTTGCAGCAGATAAAATGATTGAAAAACAAAACCGATTTTTCGATTTCTCATGGCGGCAAGCTCATCATCGTCGCAATGAACAATCTCTTTATTGTCAATCCAGTATTGACCGCGCGTCGGTTTATCCAGCAGACCGATAATACTCATCAGTGTGGATTTCCCGCCGCCCGATGAGCCGGTCACCGCCAACATATCACCGGGATGGACATCAAGGTTGATCCCCTTTAAAACAGGCACGACATTTTTGCCGACCATATAGGATTTATAAAGATTACGTATTTTCAGCATAACGGTTGTTTATTTTCGGACAGGCTGAGGCTCTCTGAGGATTTTATCACCGACCTCAAGCCCTTCCACAATTTCCACTGTGTTAGCCTTGCTGATGCCGACTTTAACCTGAATTTTTTCCGGTTTGCCCGTATCTTTCGTCAATTTAGTCACCCAAGCCTGTTCTTTTTCATCAACCGTGACCACATCAAAGGGGAGGACTAAAGCGTTCGTTTTTTCCCATAGCAACACTTCCAAATTTGTTGACATGCCTAACAACAGCTGTCTTTTCTGTTCTTCGACAAGATCGGATACCAAAATACTCACTGTAAAACGGGAAAGCATATTTTGTTGCCGGCTGTCTTTATTCGCCTGGGATGAAATGTAATGCACTGTGCCTGTTAAGGTGAAGTTTTTTACAAAGGCATCACCGGTTATTTTGACTTTTTGACCTATCTTTAATTTTAGAATGTCAATTTCTTCAACTTGAGTTTTTATAATAAAACCCTGTAAATTGGCTATAGTAAATAAACTCTGATCCTGCTTGACAAAGCTGCCGCGTTGAATTTCAGAGGATACCTCTTCCTGCCCGCTCGTCGGCGGCAGAACCACGCCGTCCACAGGACTGATGACCTCCGCCTTGTGTATGCGCTCCTCCAGTTCCTGCCTCTTAAACCGGGCATTCTTCAGCTTAAGTTCAGCCATTCGTACATTGTCTTTGCCGCCTTGTTTTAAAATATCAGCGAGTTGTTCCTGTGTACGTTTGTGATCCAGCTGCTGGTTACGATAACTTTCTTCTAATTTTTCCACATCCCCGGCTGCGACAATGCCTTTTTCAAGCAACCGGCGGTTTTCTTTTAATTGCCGCTGAGTCGCTTCCAACGCATACTGGGACTTGGTCAGCTCGTGTCGCTTGCCGGTAACCTCTGGTCCCTTTTTCCAGTTTTTTAATGCATCAAATTCAGCCTCCGCTTCGAGACAAGCCGCCTGCGCCTCACGGTATTTGACCTGTTCGACCTCGGTGTCAATGACTAACAGTAACTTGTCTTTTTCGGTGAATGCACCGTATTGAAAGTCTTTCTCCTTTACCGTACCCGCCAGCGGGCTGAGTATCTCTACTTGATTGAGCGGTTCTATTTTGCCGGTGAGCAAAAGTGTATTTTGCAGTGTTTTTTGCTGAACAATAATGATGTTATCAGTAACGACCTTTTTTTGTGCATTCTCGGACTTCCATGAAACGGGCACAAGAGCGGTCAGCTTTCCAAACTGGAAATATCCGCCAACGATAAGTCCGGTTGTCACCAATACAATCATTATTAGCCGGTATCTCTTTTTTACTTTTTTCAGTCGGTTTTCGAGAGCGGATTTTTCATCTTCAATATGATAATAATCTGTCTGTAATGTATGATATTTTTCAACAATATTATTTTCGTTTATTTTCTGTTCATCAGTTTTATTTTTCATGGTGATAACACAGGTTTTTCGGAACTTGCCGAAGCTGACGTCGCGGGATTTCTTGCGGTTTCAAGCTGAATTCCCCAATGCTCCAAGGTTGTGCCCAGCAGCAGGTCTAATGCTGTCAAGGCGTTGAGATAATAAATTTTCGTTGTATTTTCATTATTTTCGGCTTCAATTAAATGATTCTGTAAAGCAACGATTGTAAAGTTATCAGAAAGCTTGGCTTTGAATTTTTCCAATTCAATATCAAGTTGTTTTTCAGATAATTCCAAAGCCTTCTTCGATAACTCAACCTGTTTCCATTTCATAGTGATATCACGGGCCGCATCCTGAACATCAATTGCAATATTCTCTTTTAACTCTTTCAGGGCGATTGTTGCCTTTCGATATTCGACTTCGGCGTTCAGCGCCGCCCGTTGTAAGCTGTCATCACCAAATGGTATTTTTAACGCCATTCCGATGGAATAATCTCCCTGGCCAAGATTTTCATCTTCCAGCTCTGCAAAAGAAGTGCTGTTGCCGGTAATATTGTACCTGCCTTCAAGGTCTAATTCCCACAGTTTGTTGTTTTTCGCTGATAATAAATTTGTCTGAGCGTTTTTATGGGACAGCAATGCCTGCAAATAATCAGGATTATTTTTCAAAACAATCGGTAGGAGGGTTTCTACATGTAAATCAACAGGTTCTACTTGAATAGATTCAGTCGGCTCAATTAAGGTATGCCGATCAATATCCAGCAATTTCAACAGGTTCAACCTGTTGGTATCCAAGGAGTTTTTGCTTGCCAGGAAATTTAATTCCTGATTCGCCAAATCGGCTTCAGTCTGCGTGATTTCCACCTTGGCCAGGCGGCCTTCTTCGATCAAAATACGGTTGACCTCTAAAAGACGCTTGGAACGTTCAAAAGACAGGCGATTAATCTCCAGCTTGCGCTGGGCCAAGAGAAAATTTCGATAAGCGTAGACAACCTGGGTGACTGTGTTCATCAGAGTCATTTTCAGGCTGATAATATTTTTATTTTCTTGACGTTGGGCGAGGACTTGGCTGGCCCGGTTGACATCCAAACCACCGCCTTTAAGCAGGGGTTGCCGGAAGGAAAGGATCAGGTCGCGGCCAAAATTATCAAACCACTGATAATTATTTGAATTGTAGACGGATTGACTCCAAGAAAGGCTGAGTTCTCCGCCGGTCGGCACTTTTAGCAGGGCTTCCGCACCTGCTTTACCGACTGAGGATTGCTCGCCATTTATGGATTCCTGAGATACTGAGGAAGAAAGATATAGATCTGGATGAAATTTATCCTGGGCGATTGTCAGATCAAACTTTTCAACTAGGCGGTTCAGGTATGCGCTTTCCACAGTGCGATTATGACGTAAAGCCAAGGTCACGGCTTCCGCCAAGGTCATAGGCAGAGCCTCCTGCTGAGAAGGAGCGGTGTCTGCACCGACGGCGTTGAGTCCCGTTACGAATATGAATAAAGTTATTGTACATACTGACAGTTTTCGCATAATTTAATTGCCTCAATCAGGCGAACAGGCTGGTAAAAATACGGTACCCGCCCACCCAAGTGCCGATGGAGGAACCGAGACCGGTCATGATAAAAACAAGAAAAATCCGCAACAACTTGTTCCGCCACCAACCACGCAGGGTGACTATGTCGTTCGATACCGCCTCGAATTCTTTGACTACCGGAGGCTGGGTCATAACTTGGACAAAAGCGCAGACATAGCCCGCTCCGATGAC
>CBDTVG010000150.1:0-5465 GCA_965363745.1 uncultured Candidatus Electrothrix sp.
CCAGAAAAAACAAAAATTTGCCAACTTTTGGCGGCAAAAAGAACGATTCATCTGGATTATCGGGACAGCGGTCTCGCCTCCGGCTCTTTACGAAGCATGGACAAAATCCTCGGGTGTCCAGAAAATGGAAGGGTGAACTTTCTTTCCTCAATACGCCGCCAGCCAGTTCCCGGTGGGGAACTCTGTTTTGATCCCTTATCCGCCGCACCCATCATGATGACCACGGTGTCACCAGTGGCGACACCTTCTATCAGAGGGAGAAAAATATCTATCGCCGCAACAGCACGGCTGGTGATAAAAGTGAAGCCATCCTCATGTTTTTCCACGCTTTGCCCCGGTTCAATTCTCCTGTCTGCAACCCGAACATTGCTCAGCTGAAGCGTCCTGATAATATGGCGTAAAAAGGATACCCGTTTCTGCCTCGGCTCCGCCAGCGTGACCTGTAATTCCGGCATAACCGCCGCCAGCACCAAGCCTGGAAAGCCTGCTCCTGTACCCACATCCAATAGGGTTATCTCGGAGTCTCTGTCTTGCTCTGTGCCGTATTGTTGGATAATCGGCAACAGGGTCAGCGAATCGAGGAAATGCTTTTCCACGATATCAGCCGCTGAGGTGTTGCGGGCGATCAGGTTGATCCGTTTGCTCCATTTTTGTAGCTCTCGGCAATAGAGGAGAAGGTGATCAATCTGTTCATTGGTTAGCTGGATAGAGAGCCTGTCCAGGCCGGTTAGGAATTGTTTGCGGTTACACATGTTGTTTGTGCGCAGGGTGTTGGCCTGCGTTGTTGAGTATCGGTATTTTCATTACTGCATGGCCTGTATTATATCGTTTGAGCCGCTATGTGGCGACGGATCTTTGAAGACAGGCGGTCAATAGCTTCTAAGATTTCACTAAGTCTTATTACCAACTTTCCCTATATTCCCGGAGTCTTTGGTAGTAATCCTGAAGAAAAGGTTTCAGGTCATTTTCAATGACTTGGTACAGGTATTGTATATTTTCATTGAGTGTCGCCATTTGTGTCTCGGAAAAGGTTTTGTATTTATCATCCGCCCATTTCCCTTCTGAATGGAGCTGCTTAAACCGTTCATTAATATCATGCTGCAATCTTTTTACATCTGATTCGTATTGATCAATATTATTTGCTAGCTGAACAATTGCGTCCATATCCGCATTAATATATGACATATTATTGCCCCTTCATTTGCGCCTGGCGTATTTTATCAATATGGCTCTGTAAAATTGGTAACATACTTTGCTCTACCACACTTCCTTCAATGCCTTCAACTCGGTGGGTTATTCGGGAAAAAAGCTGTTGGAATTCCAGATAATTTTCATCGTCCCAACTGTGATTCTGCATGGATAGAATGAATTTTTTGAGATCAATTGTTCTTTCCGCGATATCGCGATTGAACTGTGCTAATGCGGACTGAAAATCTGCTATGGCATCAGCGTCTGCCAAGGTATGTATATTCTGTCCTGAATTCATGGTTGCTCCTGAGGTTGCGTCGGAAGAGGATGGGTAATGAACGTCATGCTTTTTTGCAAGACCGTGGTCGTAACCGGTATCATAGGCTTTGGCGTAAGAATCCATTGCCTTGTTGCCATGTTTTGGCTGATGAGACCATGCTGATATATTTTTTTTATTTGCCTTCTTCAGCATTTTTTATACCGTTTTCGTAGCCTTTTTTTGTGAGGTCGCTCTTCAGTAGAGACATAATTCTCCTACCAATCGAATACGCTTTTTTTGATCATCTTGTTTATGCGATAGTTACGGACAATGACAAGAACCGGGCACATAAAAATTAATGATAGAAGGTTGATAGCAAGTGGTATAGGAACACATAGGCAACAAAAATCCCTCCGATCAAGAAATGGATATTCAGCTGTCTTAACATCATAGACAGTTGAATACTTGTTCTCGATCCTCTTGATAATTTTATTGAGTTCCCCAGTAGTTAAATTGTATTCCCTCTGCAAGGACACAATATGCTTTTTAATGCGATCCAAATCTTTCTCACACACATCTACCCTATAAGGAAGTAACATATTAATATTAGAATTGTAAATCAATCCACACAACTTTTGCCATTGTTTGAACAGATTCAAAATTGCATCTGCCAGATCACTATTTCTCTTAATTTTAAGGTCTACCGCTTTAAAAGATAATCTTCCATAAGCAACTTTTCCACTTGTTTCTATAGTTTCTCGCACTAAACAAGAATTTTTTTCTTGTTCTTTAATAAACAAATTTTTTTTAAAAAAATACTTTTTTTTTTCAATTTGGTTCCATTTTTCTGCTACCAACAAAATTGAGTTTATCAGGTTTCTTTTTTTATTTATCTTACGGTTTATTAATGTAACCCCAGAAGGGGTACTTACTTCTGCCGCTTCCTGTGCCAACAAAATTACCGATTTTTTCTTTATACCAAATTTTTTCTCATCAGAAAGTTTCTTAAAATGTCGAATATTCCTGCCAATGGAGATTATTGCATTTAATTTCGTGACCAAGTTGTTCAACCAAGCATGCTGCTCCTTTATTATGCCAATATTCCTTGCTTCTGCCAGTTTATTTTTACGTTTAGTCAGCTCTCCGGCAATTCCTATAAAAAATTGATGCTTGTCTAGAAATACCTGTAACCCCTTAATTTCTTTCCGACTTCCGGTTATACTTTCCTTGTTTTTTAATACATTCAGTGTCCAGGCACGATATTCACTAATCTCGCTAATGCTTTGCGCTTCGGAAAGTCTCTTTTTATGCTCGGATAAAGCCTCTGAGAGTCCTTGGAATAATGAATAGTTGTTTAATAGACTTTGTAATTTATGTACATCTCCCCAGCTTTCGTCTATGCTTCTCCTGTTTTTCAATACATCCTGTATCCATTCAACATACTGATTAGTTTCGTCAATACTTTGTGCTTGGGAGAGTTTGTTCTTCTGGTCGGATAACTTCCTGGAGAGTCCTTGGAATAATGGGAGGCCATCTAACAATTCCTCTACCGCCTGTAGAGCCATCCAGCTTATATCTATCCGTCCTTTGTTCTTTAAAAAATCTTTTATCCATTCATTATGGCTAGTTACTTCTTCGATATCCTCTGCTAAAGAAAGTTTGTCTTTATGCTCTGAGAGAGCATTGGCGATTCCTTTGAAAAACGGATAACTTTCCAGAAACTCGCTCAATAGCAGAACATTCCCCCATACAATCTCAAGTTTTTTTGATCTGGTAGCAAATGCACCATTCAATTTTTTGATTGAGGCCGCATCATATCTCGTCACCTCGCTCAACTCTCTTTCTGTCTTTCTTATGATTCCTCTATATTCATAAAAAAGTATGTCATTCAGGAGCATTTGACCGACATCTTTTATGGCCTTACCGGAAGCCTTCCTGTTTGCGCATACAGTATTCTCTTCAACCCGCAGCTTTAACAGGCTCTCCAAGATGCGTTATATATTCAACTTTCATCTCTCGACGCTCTCCATACCCTGAAAATACTCAGCTACTTCATCAGGATCATACATCCTGCACGGATCAGCCCCGTAACGCGCTTGCGGTGATATAAGATAAGCAAGTCCTTCATGCCTTACAGCCTGATTATCACCGGGCAGCAGTTTTTCACTTGCTCCGCCGCGCAGCACGATTTTATTTTCAAATTCATTCAACATATTCCGACTGGTAAAATCTTTTCCAAGCCTTGGTAGTGCAAACTGTGCAGAAAAACATGGACACCGAGTTCCGCTCCTTCTCGCAATATTTTTTCTAACTTTTTTGTAGCCGGAGACCCACCCATCCTTGATTTACTGTCAAGGATTCTTGAGGATTGGACATTCAGGAGAAACAGAACATTCCTGTCTTCAGGCAAAGTATGGTTGTCCAAAGCCTGACTGAGGTCAGATTCAATCTTATCTATAACGCTGTCGAGATCTCTGTTGCCGACCATCACGACCTGCTCCGGATACAATCGCCTGATTTCTTCAAGTCTTCCGTACCAAGGTGTATCGACCGAAAACAAATCAGCAAGATAAAAGCGGCTTTTACTACTGCTTTGCCGAATTAGCTGGTACAGCATGAACATAGATAAACTGACAGCATCAGCAGGAGAGTCTCCGACCATCAAAACATTTGATGAATACTGACGACGCAAACGCAAGGTAACTAATTGCTGACTTATATAACCTGGCTCGGACAATGCCAAATCTGCATAAAGATGATTTTTCTCAGTATCGTTAAGACATAAAAACGCCTCAATTTTTTCGGCTTGAAACGGAACATAATGATGCCCATCAAAGATATAACGATGGCGATTTATGTTCGGATCATCCTGCTTTAATTTATTGAGACGGCTGTTAATTTTTTTCGTATCAAGGTAGGCGACCTGAAACCGAATATTTCCTTCACTCTGTCCATGCGCCGCATTGAAATAGGCTTCACCAGGTTTTTTCAGTGTTGCAGCGGCAGTGTTTTCCCGGTGAAACAGCCTTGCCGAATCTGTATCCGACATACTCAGCCCGATGCGAACCGCGATATTGGAAAACGTTGATGTTTTCAGGTTGACCTCAGATAAAGTTTGCGTGGAAAGCAACATATGAACTCCGAACGATCGGCCTCTCCTTGATATGTCATCAAGCATTTCCGCTCCTTGTCCGCTTAAACGATCATGACCTTTAAGTAACACTTGGAATTCATCAATAATCACAAAAAGTCTCGGTAACTTATTATTTGTCTCCTTACGATAGTCCTGAATATTGGAAACGCCCGTTTCCTTAAAAATCCTGCCTCTTCGTTCCATTTCCTCCAAAAGATATTGCAAAGTGCTCAATCCGAAGGGACGATTGCTTTCCATAGATAATATGCGGACATGGGGTAGCCTTTCGTAAATTTTGAACTCTGTCCCCTCCTTGTAATCTAAAAGATAAAATATTAATTCCTCTGGAGAATAATGCCATGCGCCGTTGACAATAATATTGTGCAGCAGAACGGTCTTTCCTTTTCCCGTTGCACCCCCGATTAGCACATGATGCCCGCTCTTATCCGCCCCAAGCGTCAATATGCACGGTTTATCCTTACCGACCAACCCTATCGGAATATGTACCCCGTCCGCACTCTTGCCGTGGCTCGGTGCAGATGAATAACATTCTTCAATATCTACGGTTCTGTTTTGAATAAGCCGAGCCTGTTCATTGACCGTTTTGATAATTTCAGAAGCGGAGCTCGTGACTCTATTGTCAAGCTGTATATGAAAGTGGGTATTGATAAAATCTTGAGATTGAATATTTATTACTCCTTGTGGAGTTATTGTGCTTAAGTGTGAATTGCTGAATATCATCGCATCTAATCCGCGATGATGAGACAGTTCTTCCTTATCAATACTCATAAATACCGCAATACCAGACTTGCTTGATGTATTTACTATTGAGCAATACCTTCGCCAAAATGAATTGCTGAGCTAAAAAAATGAACAGTTGTTAGA
>CBDTVG010000151.1:0-5460 GCA_965363745.1 uncultured Candidatus Electrothrix sp.
ATGACCTTACCGTCCGCCGGGCAGATGATGATATTATCCCCCTGCGGGAGAATTCTTGTGGGATCACGAAAAAAATACGTTACAAACACAGTCACCGCCAATCCGGCAAGAGCGGCAAAACCGGCTTTATCATACCCTGAAAGAGAACAAATAAGCGTAATGAAACCGCACAACAGTATAAAAGGAAAGCCTTCTCTGGCTATGGAAAATTCAGGTTTTTGCATTCCGATCAAAAAGGTAAAGGAGGATGGGAGCCGGAAATCGGCGAACGGAAGCGGTGCGGGCTAAAGGTAGGAATACAAGCTGTTCGCTGTCCGTGCTATTTACAGAGTAAGATCAGGCAAAGGAAGGAGGCATGGTTCCATGCCTCACATCAGAGCACCTGCCTGAGCAATCCGTCTTGACATGCGGATTATTTTTTAGGAGCGCGCGCCAAAGCTATGGTACCGGTGCGTATGACCTCTTTAATGCCTATAGGCCGCAGAATATCAACCACGGCCTTGATCTTGGATTCCGGCCCTGTTATTTCAACGGTATAGGAGTTGGGGCTGACATCCACCACCTTGCCGCGAAAGATATCAATGACCCGCAAGACTTCGGCCCTGGTGCCAGCTTCGGCCTTGACTCTGATAAGCACCATCTCGCGCTCAACATATTCTCCTTCGCTGATATCCGTCACCTTGATAACATCAATTAGTTTATGTAGCTGTTTGGTGATCTGCTCAATGATGGAATTATTGCCTCGGGTCACCAAGGTCATGCAGGATACCTTGGGATCAAGGGTTTCCGCCACGCAGAGGCTTTCAATATTAAAACCACGGCCACTGAAAAGACCTGTCACTCTGGAAAGAGCGCCGGGCTTATTCTGGAGTAAAACGGAAAGAGTATGTTTCATTGGTTTGATCCTGTTCAAGAGTTTCAAGAATATATGCGTTCCTGAAAACGATTATATTGATATAAGGCGATTCCCGACAAAACGGAACCGCCTGTGTCTTTACGTTTACTGCAATTTTAGACAAGCAGCATTTCCGTGGTGGCTTTTCCCGCCGGAACCATCGGAAAAACACACTCTTCACGACTGATGGCAAAATCCATGATAACGAGATTATCCGTGGCCAGCGCTTCCTTGATCACCGGTTCAACCTCATCTTTCTTTGTGGCCCGCAATCCGACTGCGCCATAAGCCTTGGCCAGATCGACGAAATCCGGGGTGACCTCCATCACGGTTCCGGCATAGCGTTTGTCATAAAACAACTCCTGCCACTGGCGAACCATGCCGAGATAGTTGTTGTTCAGGATAGCTACCTTGACCGGTGTGCCGTACTGTTTGGCGGTGGCCAGCTCCTGAATGTTCATCTGGATGGAACCGTCACCAGCGATATCAATAACGGTCGCGTCTGGGAAGGCCATTTTAGCCCCGATAGCCGCAGGCAGGCCGTAGCCCATGGTGCCAAGACCGCCGGAGGTGATCAGACGGCGAGGTTTGTTGAACTTGTAAAACTGAGCCGCCCACATCTGATTTTGCCCCACCTCCGTGGTAATGATCGCATCACCGTGCGTCAGTCTGTCAAGCGTTTCAACGACATATTGCGGCTTTATAATATCGCCTTCCTCTTTATAGGAAAGCGGATGCGTCGCGTTCCACTCCTGCACCTGTTTGATCCAAGGCTGATGTTTCTCAGCGAAGGCTGCCGGGTTAAAATCCTCGCAGGTGTTGAACCATGCGTTCATGGCGTTCAGAGCATGTTTGCAGTCCGCAACAATAGGAATATCAACCGCGATATTTTTAGAGATCGAGGTGGGGTCAATATCAATATGGATAATTTTCGCACCAGGAGCGAAGGCATCAAGACGACCTGTGACCCGGTCATCAAAACGGGCACCCACAGCAATCAGCAGATCACTTTTGGCGACCATCATGTTGGAGGCGTAGGAACCGTGCATGCCCAACATGCCCATAGACAAAGGATTCGAACCTGGAAAACCACCCAGCCCCATCAAGGTCATGGTGACCGGAATCTGGATTTTTTCAGCCAGCTCAGTCAATTCCTTGCTGGAATTGGAAAGAATAACTCCGCCGCCGATATAGAGAACCGGTCGTTTCGCCTCAAAAAAAGCCTTACATGCTTTGGCGATTTGGCCCGGATGCGGCTCGGTGTTGGGTTGATAGGTTTTCATCCGAATTTCCGATTTTTCGGGAAAATCAACCATTGAGGCGACAACGTCTTTGGGCAGATCAATAAGCACAGGGCCGGGACGACCGGAAGAGGCGAGGTAGAAAGCCTCTCTGATGGTGGCGACCAAATCCTTGGCATCGCTCACAAGATAGTTATGTTTGGTGCAGGGACGGGTGATACCAACAATATCAACCTCCTGAAAAGCATCATTGCCGATAAGGGCCGTCGGCACCTGGCCGGTAAAGACAACCACGGGGATAGAATCCAGATAAGCGGTGGCAATACCGGTCACGCCGTTGGTGGCTCCAGGGCCGGAGGTGAGCAGAGCCACACCGGTTTTTCCCGTAGCTCGCGCATAGCCGTCAGCCGCATGGACAGCGCCCTGCTCATGCCGTACTAATAGATTTTTGATAGGTGAGTCCATCAATTCGTCATACAGATCAATAACCGCACCGCCCGGAAAACCAAAAATGGTATCAATTCCTTCTTCCTGCAGGCACTTTATGATGGCCTGTGAACCTGTGATCTTGCTCATCGGATATTCCTTTCTTCGGTTTGGCGCCCGGTGTCTCCCGTGCGCAGAGTCTATGACTCACTATTATAATATATGAAAATCAGTTCAGAACTATATAATTCATGGAAACCGCTGTCAAGGCGAAATAAGAGAAATAGCCTGTGAACAGCGGCTTTCCCAGTAAGCATCTACTCTTACTCGTTGTTTAAAATAAAAAAGGAGAGCTTTTGCTCTCCCTTGAACTTTTTTGAACATGATCAGATTACATACTTTTTCTGTCTTCAACCAAATTGTCCACAACAGAAGGATCAGCAAGTGTGGAGGTGTCGCCGAAGTGATCAAAATCATCCGCCGCAATCTTGCGGAGAATACGACGCATGATCTTGCCGGAACGGGTCTTGGGCAAACCAGGTGCCCACATAATGACTTCCGGCGTGGCGATTGGGCCGATTTCTGACCGGACATGCTTGCGCAATTCCGCTATCAGCTCGTCAGATTCAGTGGCAGAAGCCATCAGGGTGACATAGGCAAAGATGGTTTGTCCCTTGATCGGATGGGGCATACCGACAACAGCGGCTTCGGCCACCGATGCATGAGCAACCAAAGCGGACTCAATTTCAGCGGTACCGAGACGATGACCGGAGACATTGATAACATCATCAAGTCGACCCATGATCCAGAAACAGCCGTCCTCATCCTTACGCGCTCCGTCCTCAGGATCGTAGATGTCATCATAGCGGCTAAAATAGGTTTTCTTGAAACGCTCAGGATCGCCGAACACACCCCGTAGCATTCCCGGCCAAGGTTTACGAATAACCAAGTGGCCGCCTTCGTTGGGACCCGCTTCATTGCCGTCCTCATCAAAAATGGCAGCATCAATGCCGGGCAACGGATAGGTGGCGGAGCCGGGCTTGAGTGTGGTGGCGTATGGCAGTGGCGAAATCATAATACCGCCGGTTTCTGTCTGCCACCAAGTATCAACAATTGGCAACTTTTCTTTTCCGATATTAAGATGGTACCACATCCAGGCCTCTGGATTGATAGGCTCACCCACGGAACCAAGAATCCGCAGACTGGAGAGGTCGTGCCGTTGTACAGGCTCCACGCCATCCCGCATCAAAGCACGGATAACGGTGGGAGCGGTGTAGAAAATATTAACTTTGAATTTTTCCACAATCTGCCAGAAACGATCCGGGCCGGGATAGGAGGGAACACCTTCAAACATCAATGAGGTGGCACCCAATCCTAACGGGCCGTAAAGGATATAGGAATGACCGGTGATCCAGCCAATATCCGCAGTACACCAATAGACATCGTCGTCCTTCAGGTCAAAGACCCACTGACAAGTATGCATGGCGTAGGTCAGATAGCCGCCCGTGGTATGAACAACGCCTTTAGGGGTACCGGTTGAGCCGGAGGTGTAAAGGATAAACAGAATATCTTCCGAATCCATGGATTCAGGCTCACATTCACCGCTGATATCATCGGCAACCACTTCCTCATGCCACCAGCTATCCCGACCTTCCTGCATGGATACTTCATTACCAGCCCGTTGGACAACAATACAGCTTGTTACGCTGTCACTGCCTTCCAAAGCCTTGTCGGCGTTGGGCTTCAGCGGGATGGTTTTACCCGCCCTAATAACAGCGTCGGAAGTAACCAGAACCTTGGCCTCGCAATCCTGGATACGGCTCTGGAGAGCTATCGCAGAAAAACCCGCAAAAACCACGGAATGAATCGCACCGATACGGGCACAGGCCAGCAGAGCGATGGAAATCTCAGGAACCATAGGCAGGTAGATGGCTACCCGGTCTCCTTTTTTCACGCCTTTTTTCTTGAGGACATTGGCAAAGCGACAAACCTCGGTGTGCAACATCTGGTAGGTGTAGACCTTGACATCCTCATCCGGTTCGCCCTGCCAAATAATAGCTGCCTTGTTGCGCCGACCATTAGTCAGGTGGCGATCCAAACAGTTCACGGACATATTCAGTTTTCCGCCGTCAAACCATTTGATCTCCGGTTTGCTGAAATCATATTCCAGCACCTTGTCCCATTTTTTATCCCAAGTGACCAATTCTTCTGCTCGATCCGCCCAAAATCCTTCGGGGTCTTCCATAGAGCGCTGATAGGCGGCTTGGTATTCCTCCATAGATTTAATATGGGCCTGATCCTGTCCTTGGGCGGGAGGCGGAAACGCCACCCCTTCTTTCAGTAGGCTCTCAATTTTATTTTCATTATTAGACATGAGACTTTCTCCTTAAAAAACTTTTAGTTATCTGTCAATTAATAGATCCAATCATATTGAAATACAATGTGTCATTTTTGAAAGAGTCAGTCAATCAATAATTTTAAATTATGGCCATACTCATATTTCATTTTTTTGTCAAGAGAGAACTGGCATCGTAAGAGAAATAAGCGGATATACAGCGCTAGCGGGCTGAACTGAGTCGGATAATGATCAACTTTTTTTTATCATTGTTATAAGCTATAAATTTTGATATATTTCATACATAATATTTTCAATTCAAAATTAAAGAGGGGGACAGACATGAAATCAATAGTTACATTGATCTTTCTTGTGACAATTTTAGCGGGTGCCAATATCAATACGGCTTTTGGTGCCAGTAGTTGTTACACAGCACCCGTGCAGCATAATAATTCTTGCACCTGCACACAACCGGTGAAGCAAACGGGATACTATTCTTGTTCGACTCAAAAGCCCTATAAGCAGCGGGTGGAAAGAAAGCGTTATAACATCGTCAGTAGACC
>CBDTVG010000152.1:0-5458 GCA_965363745.1 uncultured Candidatus Electrothrix sp.
AAATTGATGCTCGGCGCAGGGGGGCGGTAAAGGCTTTGCGCAAACCGGTGAGCATGGAAAAACTGGAGCAGGCCTTTCGCGCCATCAGTGGCATCCCGGATCAACGAATCAAAACCCTGCTCGTGGCCGGACGTGATGCGGGGCGGAAAAAAGCTATTATTACTTTGGTGGGCAATAATGACGTGCGGAGCGAGGAGGCTGGCTCAGGACAGGAGGTGATGGAAAGACTGCGTCTCGGCCTTTGCGACTGCCTAATTATGAGCCTTAACTTCCCGGATATGACCGGTTTCAAGTTACTCAGCAAACTTGAGGCCGAGAATGTAAACCTGCCCCCGATCATTGTTTATACCGGCAGAAAACTGTCACGGGAAGAGACCGAGGAGCTGCGCCGACATGCCAAATCTATTATTGTGCGAGGCGTGATGTCCGAGGATCGCCTGCTTGATGAGTCAGCTCTTTTTCTCCACCGGATGATCAGCGAAATGCCTGAACGGAAACAGCGAATGATCAGAAATCTTCATGAGGACGACGCTCTTTTTCAGGGAAAACGTGTCCTGCTTGTTGATGATGATATGCGAAATATGTTCGCCTTGGCCAAGGTGCTCCAGGACAAAGGAATGGAGACGGTCAAGGCGGAGGACGGTCTCAAGGCGCTGGCCGCACTCAAACAGGAACAAATTTTTGACTTGGTGCTCATGGACATCATGATGCCGATTATGGACGGTTACGAAACCATACAAAAAATAAGACAACAGCCTAAATTTAAAGATCTTCCCATTATAGCCCTGACCGCCAAAGCCATGAAGGAGGATCGCGGTCGTTGCCTTGCAGCCGGAGCCAATGATTATCTGGCGAAACCAGTGGATATGGAACGGCTGGTGGCTCTGCTGAGGCTTTGGCTGTATAGATAAAACGAATAACGCGCTATGAGAGAAATAAAAAATACTGTCCCGCAACGACCTGTCAGCGGGGGACTTGGCCGGACACTCTTTTTCACCTTTCTGTTGCTCGCCTTGGTTCCCTTGTCAATAGTCAGTTATATCAGCTATAACAATGCCACGAAAAGTCTGCACCAGGAAGCAATAAATGATCTGAAAGCCGCAATGAAGTATAAGCGACAATTTATTAAACAATATTTCAGTTCCATGACAATTGACATCAGCCTCCAAGCAGAATTTATATATAATATAAAAATGTTGCGGGCGTTCACAGCCACTTTGAAAGAGAGCGGTATACCGGTCAAAGAATTTATCACCACCCCTGAGTGGAAATTGATCAACACGAAAGCGGGAGACGTTCTGCGCTCTTTTCAGAAAGCTCACGGATACCAAGGTATTTACCTGATTAATATAACTGGCAGTATTTTATATTCCGCTTCAGAAAAACATCTGGGAAGCAACATCTTCATGAAAGAATATGCCAGCAAAACACTGGGCGATGCCTGCCGAGCCACCCTGAAAACTGGAGAACCTGTGCTTTCTGATTACGGCTATCACGGAGGCCGCAACAAAACTTTATCCCTTTTTTTAGCCAAAGCTGTCGAAGATGAGGAAACCGGTCAAAAAATCGGCGTTCTGGTGTTTGAACTCCCATATACCCATTTGGATACCTTTATTCAGACCCACTTTGGCCTTGGTGAATCCGGGGAAACCTATCTGGTGGGAACGGATTTACTGATCCGCTCAAACTTACGCTTTTCCAAAGAATCAACCATTCTGCAAACAAAAATTGATACTAAACTTCTCAGGCATTGGAGAGGGGAACACATGATATGGCATGAACTCCAGAGGCATGTTCCTGATGCAACTTTGCCCGCTCCTCAATCCACCGAGGAAATGCTCTATCTTAATTATCAGGGCGTTCCGGTTTTGGGAATGTACAGCACCTTGGATTTTTTAGGAGAACTGGGATTCCACTGGGCGCTTGTCGCGGAAGTGAATGAAAAGGAGGCGTTTGCCTCGGCAATAGCCCTGAAAAAAATCGTTACAACCCTGCTGCTCTTCACCTCCGCAATTGTGCTGTCCTTAGCCTGGTTTATTTTGCGTCGCCTTGTCGCTCCCCTGCGTCACCTGACCCATTGGGCCGGACAGGTGGCTGAGGGAGACCTGACTCTTATTGATATTAAAGCACCGGCCAACGAAATCGGCCAACTGAACAGTATATTTCGAGAAACTGTCAAGTCTCTTGGGCAGGCGGAAAAGGAGAATCAGCGCTATAACTGGTTGCGGGCCGGTCAACTGGAGCTTGACGACCGGTTGCGCGGTGATCCGCCCCTCAACGAACTTGCGCAAAAAATAATCACCTATATCAGTAAATATATCGGGGCGCAGGTCGGAACCATATATGTTAATGATAAGGAAACCCTGCGACTGCTGGCCGGATACGCCTACAGACGCGGAAAAAATTTCGTTGAACATTTTCGCATCGGCGAAGGAATGGTCGGGCAAGCCGCTCTTGAAAAAAAGTCGATCATCGTCACTGATGTCCCGGATGACTACATCTGCATCAGTTCCAGCTTAGGACAAAAAAAACCAAATAATATCATACTGGTGCCCTTTGTTTACAACGACGAGGTAAAAGCGGTTTTGGAAATAGGCTCCTTTGCCTCTTTTACGGAATTACAGATTTCCTTTGTCGAAGGAATTAGTGAAAAATTAGCTGTCACCATCAACGGAGCCCAAGCCCGCAACCAATTACAAAAAGCCTTAACCGTCACCACGGAACAGGCTGATATTCTCCAATCACAACAGGAGGAGTTACAGGCCGCTAATGAGGAATTAGAGGAGCAGACCCAGCGTCTGCGGGCTTCTGAAGAGGAATTACAGACCAATCAGAACCAATTGGTGGCGACCAATGAACAGCTTGAGGAAAAAAACAGCTCGCTCAATCGGCAGAAACAAAAAATAGAGGAGGCTAATAAAGCGTTGACCCTCTCCAGAATAGAGATTGAACGCAAGGCTGAAGAAGTGGCCAGAGCCAGCAAATGCAAATCAGAATTTCTGGCCAATATGTCCCATGAACTGCGCACCCCGCTCAACAGCCTATTGCTGCTCGCCCAAACGCTGGGTAGCAACAAAAAGGGCAATCTGAACGAGGATGACATTGAATCTGTCGGCGTGATATATAACAGCGGCAATGAGTTGCTCGCTTTAATTAACGATATCCTTGACCTGTCCAAGATAGAAGCCGGGCATATGACGCTTAATCGGGATCGTCTCTCCATAACCGACCTCCTTGCGGAAATAAAGAACACCTTCCGGCATCTGGCGGCTAAAAAGGGACTGACTCTTCATTTTGACATAACCAAGGATACACCGCCGATCATTGAGTCAGACAGACAACGGCTTGATCAGGTGCTGAAAAACCTCCTCTCTAATGCGATTAAATTTACCGATAACGGCTCGATAACAGTGTCTGTTTCTCCGGTTCGTTCCGACGCTGCCCCGCTCCGCACCGACCTCCGTCCTGAAAACGCCATAGCCATTGCGGTTGAGGACAGCGGCGTGGGAATTCCAGAGGAGAAACAAAAAATCATTTTTAACGCCTTCCAGCAGGCGGATGGAGGCACATCCCGAAAGTACGGAGGCACCGGCCTCGGTCTTTCCATTTCCAGAGAGCTGGCCGACCTGCTCGACGGCGAGATTCAACTGCGGAGCGAAGAGGGGCGTGGGTCGACATTTACCATCTTTCTCCCCCTTGTTCCCTTGGAGCGGAAAAACGATGATGCACAGAGCCGCGCACAGTGCGACCGGGAAAGTATCTCTTCCTGTTCCGGTTCCGTAGAAAGACGATCATGTACCTTGACGCATCCTCCGGCAACGCAGCATATTGACGACGACCGTCATGATCTGAAGGAAGGCGATCTCATTGTTTTAGTGATTGAGGATGATTCCCGTTTTGCAAAGCTACTTGCCGGGCAATGCCATGAAAAAGGGTTGAAATGTCTGGCCGCACCCACCGGTGAGGAAGGGTTGCTCATGGCGATGGTGCATCAGCCGACGGCGATCATTCTTGATCTAAAACTGCCGGGCATCAACGGTTGGCAGGTCTTGGACTGCCTGAAAGAGCAAATTGGAACTAGGCATATTCCGGTGCATATCATGTCGGTTGATGATGCGGGCCAAGATGCCCGGCGCAGAGGGGCGGTGGAGGCTCTGAGAAAACCCGTGAACCAGGAGCGGCTGGAAATCGCCTTTCTCAATATACAGGAGACCGCCCGGCAAAATATTAAAAATCTGCTTATCGCTGGACAGGATGCACGGCAAAGAAAAGACATTGTCTCTCTGATCGGCGAGAATGATGTACACAGCGAGGAGGCCGGTTCAGGACGAGAGGCCTTGGATAAGTTTAGGGCCGGACATTATGACTGCCTGATTACCGGGCTTGATTTTGCGGACATGAGCGGCTTGATTATGCTTCAGCAACTTCAAGATGCCGGGGCGGCGGACAGCCTACCGGTGATTATTTATACGGACAAAAAACTCTCATGGGAAGAAACTGCGGAACTTCGCCAGTACGCCGACTCGATTATCATCAAAGGTGTTATGTCCGAGGAACGTTTACTTGATGAATCAGCTCTTTTCCTGCACCGGACGATCAGCTCTCTGCCGGAGCTCAAGCGGCGTATGATCAGGAATCTCCATGAAGACAAGGCTGTTTTTCAGGGAAAACGTGTTCTCATTGTGGATGACGACATGAGAAACACTTTCGCCCTAGCCAAGGTATTGCAGGACAAGGGAATGAAAACAGTCAAAGCCGAAGACGGCGGTAGAGCCTTGGAGGTGCTTGAGCGTGAACAGGAGGAAAATTTTGATCTGGTGCTGATGGACATCATGATGCCGGTTATGGACGGCTATGAAACGATCAAACAGATCAGGAAGCGGCGGTGTTTTAAAAAACTTCCCATCATCGCCCTGACTGCCAAAGCCATGAAAGACGACCGCAGCCGCTGTCTTGCAGCCGGTGCCAATGATTACTTGGCAAAGCCTGTGGATACGGAACGTCTGCTGGCCTTGCTGCGACTTTGGCTGTATTGCTGATGCTGACCTGCTGACTGCCGCCCATGCATGAAGACGACATTGAACAGATAGAAATAAACCTTTTATTAGAAGCTGTTCTCCAACGTTACGGTTATGATTTTCGTAATTATGCGCGAGCCTCCATTCAACGTCGAGTTCGCAGTTTATGCGGGGACATAGGATGCCGTCATATTTCTGAAATTTTTCCGGATCTTTTGCGCGACGCCTCTTTTTTAGAAAAAATTATCAGAGCGTTTTCCATAACCGTCACGGATATGTTTCGGGATCCCCTTGTTTATCAATGTATCAGAAAACAGGTAGTGCCGATGCTGAAGACCTATCCCTACATAAAGCTATGGATCGCCGGTTGCGCCACCGGGCAGGAAGCTTACTCCATCGCCATTCTCCTCATGGAGGAGGGGCTGCATGAACGATCCATC
>CBDTVG010000153.1:0-5448 GCA_965363745.1 uncultured Candidatus Electrothrix sp.
GTCCCAACTTTATGAATGATTTTTTGGAAAAGTGTCAACCGGGATATGAAGCATGACGAATTATTTTCTGAAAACATGGAGCTGATGAATTTTACCCCGGTTCATTCTCCGATAAAAAAGCCTCACATTTACAGACGCTATTGCACAGGCCGATTTTATTACACCGGTCAGTAAATAAAAACTTTTTTTCACCGCTGATACAAAATCCGCCGCATCCGCCGCTACAGATACATTTGGTACTTTCTTCAACGAAGTCAACCTGAATGGCACCGCATTCGGTTAGGAGTTTCCGATTGATAATAAACTGGATATCCTGATAAACAGCAATATGATCATCTTCTCTCGCCTGATCTGCACTGATCCGCAGATTGGGCCCGGAACAACTACCGTGCATAACACTTATCCGGATAGAGGAGGACATCTCCTGTTGTAGCATATGCTCTCTTATTGCCTCAACAGCTTTTTCTGTCACGTTAAGCATTCTTTATACCTCTTATCAAACAGCGGGGGATTAAGCTTCCCCCACCGATCCGCAATGAAAAAAAGCTGGTCAGGACGCGCTCACACCAAATTTAGTGCAGACTTGGGAAAGCCCTTCAGCCGATCCCTGCCCAACCGCTTTAAATTTCCACTCACCGTTTTTGAGATAGACTTCACCGAAGACCACTGCGGTTTCAACGGCGTAATCCTCGCTCAGGTCATAACGCGCAATTTCCACATCAGTGGCCGCATTGACAATGCGGATGAAGGCGTTTTCCACCATGCCGAAATTCTGGCTGCGAGTTGCGGCTTCATGAATAGTAACCACCACAGCCGCCTTGACCAGTTCCGGGGGCATATTCTTCAGGGACACCATGATAACTTCGTCATCGCCTTCGCCCTGACCGGTCAGGTTGTCCCCGGTATGCACAACAGCACCGCCAGCACCTTCCAAGTTACCGTAGAAGATAAAATCCCCCTCTTTGGTAACCTTACCGTCTGCGCCGCAAAGAAATACCGAGGCATCAAGATCAAACGCCGCTCCGCCCAAAGCTTGGGCATCCCATCCGCACCCGATTTTGATCGCCTCAAGCCCTGGTACTTCCTTGCTTAAAGAAATATTACCGCCTTTCTTTAATGAAATCGCCATTGTTATTCTCCCTTGTTCATTAAGTTTTCAATTACCAGTGATGGGCCTGTTATTGCCCAAACCGTATTTAACGCTTATTTTATTCCTGTTCCCTTGCAGAACACGCAACTTCCGCCCGCACCTTTGCACATGGGGCAGGGTGTGCCTGTAGCCGTAGTTCCTGTAGCCGCAGCACCTCCAACGGGTGGAGCGGGAGCGGCGGGAACAGGATGCGGCTTCGGAGGCGGCGCAATCTGTTGCGGCGGAGGTACAGCCGGGGGCGCAATCTGCGGTTTTGGAGTGGCTTCAAAATCCAAATTAAACTGCCCGGCCAATGAACGCACATCAACCCGCATATTCCGGGCATGTTGTTCAATGCAGTCTCGCTCCTTAGTATCACAGTCTCCGTCGGCAAAAGCCACGGACAAGGCGCAGAGGATCACTAAATCGGCCAACTCCGGGTCTTCGATCTTTTTGACCGCCAGCAGAACCGTTTCCTCATCGCAGAGAAAGGCCGACACCGCATAATGTTTTACCTTGATGACCAGTTCATCAATCTCGAACATATCCAAAATAGGAGTATCACGGCAATTCTGCAATAAAAATTTACGAAATTCCTCAAGTTCTGCCCTGTACAGGCGGCCATTTTGAGAAGCAACATCGCCGACCACAGCGCAAAGCGCTTCGGCGAACGGTTCAAATTTTTTCCGTTTAAAACGATTGCCGATCCCTTTAAACGCACCTCCGACCCCGCCGATAAAATCAGCGGACGAATTGACGATACCTTCACCGGTACGGCTCCAGTTTCTTTCAGCCATATCACACCTCCTCCCTTGTAACGTAACGATTATTTCAAAATTCAGGGCAACGAAGATCGTTGCACTGTAAACCCCATCTCCCGCAACGCTACAAGATCCTCAGCAATGGAACTGCCCGTTGTGGTCAGGTAGTTGCCGACAATGGCCCCGTTGGCCCCGGCGGAAAAGCAACGGTATTGGTCAGCGCCCAGCTGTTGCCGTCCCCCGGCAATGCGGATCACCGCATCAGGATTAATAAAGCGAAACAGGGCTATGGTGGTCAGTACCTCCTCTACAGATAGAGGCTCCAGCTCGGCATAGGGGGTTCCGGCAATGGGGGTCAGGATATTGAGAGGGATGGACTGGACACCGATTTCCCGCAGTTCAAGGGCGAGCGCAATTCGGTCATCCATAGTTTCACCCATGCCAATGATACCGCCTGAGCAGACCGACATACCAGCCTCTGCCGCGATGATCAGGGTATCCATCTTGTCCTGCCAGCTATGGGTGGAGCAGATTTCCGCAAATCGCTCTTTATTGGTTTCCAGATTACAGTGGTAACGGCTGACCCCGGCAGCTACTAGCTGATCCGCCCGTTTTTGATCCAGAAAACCCATCGAAGCGCACAGCTCCATATTTGTTTGCTCACTGATCTGATGATACAATTTCACCAGCTGTTTCAGCGTCGCTGTATCCACGGAATGGCCGCTGGTGACCAAAGAAAGGCGATGTACTCCGTGGGCCTCGTTATCCAAGGCTACGGTCATAGCTTGTTCGCTGTCAATCAGGGCATAGGTCGCAGCACCGGTTTGATATCGTGCGGACTGGGCGCAAAATCGACAATTCTCCGTACAATTGCCACTGCGGGCATTGATAATGGAGCAAAGGTGAAACTGATCGCCCATGAAATGACGACGAAGCGTATCCGCTGCATCCCAAAGGGGTTTGGGATCAGGACAGCGGGCAAGCTGCTGAGCGGTTTCGTTATCAACCGCACCACCATCTTTTACCTGTTTACAGACGGTATGGATAAATTCTGACATCGCTTTTCCCTTTTCCTATTGGCCGTTCCGCTCGCAATGGGCATTTTTTTTGGTCGGCGGCCCATCAACAATCATTTCTGCAATGGTCTTTCTTACTTTGGGATAGATATGGCGGCGTTCACTCATGAGTCTGGATTCCAAAGCTGCTAATCGGCGAAAAAGCAGACTCCTGTCCATAGCCGGAGCATCGGTTTCCTCAGCATATTTTTCTTTGACTATGTCCTGACAACGAAAACAGCCGGGAAAATGCATAAACTGCCCGTCAGGCCTAGTCAATACCGCCGGAATGCCGTGCATTCTGCAAATCAGCATTCGGTGCTGATAAAGACAGCATAAGCCGTTGTCATGCAGAGGACACATGATTTGAGGACGTTTTCCCCGGATTAGCGACTGTGTGCTTTGCTTGATATATTCCTCAGCCCGTGTAACGATCCGTTCAATGGTCTGGTCGTCAAGCCGCCTGATTCCCTGCCAGAGATAGGCCCACTCGCTGTAGGTGTAATGGAGGAAATAGGAATCACAGCAGTTATCCGAGCAACCCTGACAGGTCAGCGTTACCTCTTGGGCTAGCTGGTCATATTCTTCCTGCATGACTTCATAAATCTCTCCGATTTCCTTTGACAATTGAGGGGACAGCATTATTTCTTTCATGACTTTTTCTGTAACTCCTGTTTGTCAGAATGTGCAGGTCGAATACAAAGTTCGTCCTCAGCGCTCATCTATAGATTTATTCTCTTTGGGCAGGCGAAAACCGTTTGCCCAGGAGATCAAAAGAATGGCCAGAGTAAGATCATCCAGAATGCCTATGACGGGTATCCAATCGAGAATAAAATCCCAAGGAGAGACAATATAGATTAAGCCCAGACTGAGCAGAATTTTGACATAGAGCGGTGTCTCTTTTGCCCTGAACACAGCGACGGTGTGTCGGGCCATCGTCAACAGGCGGGAAAAAATATTCAAGGAATTGGCCGCCATTAGCCCACCACCTTGCTGATAAGCTTTTGATCAAACAGATTGAATCCCATCCCCGCATCAACCACGACGGTCTGACCGGTGATCCCGGACGAACGTCCAGAGAGCAGAAAGGCCGCAGTGTTGGCGGCCTCAATGGTTTTCAGGGCTTTTTTGCGGGGAATTGCCTGCTCAGCGAATAAATAGGAGTCGATGTAACCGGGGATGCCCGCCGAGGCCGAGGTCTTGAGCAGACTGGGGCAAACCGCGTTAAAGCGTACTCTGGAAGAAGCGGAAAAAGATTTGGCGAGAAAGCAAAGGGAGGAATCCAAGGCCGCCTTGACCGGGGCCATGTACCCGTAATTTTCCGCAGCCATCCGGGTGGAGGAAATGGAAATGGTAACCATAGAGGCATCAGTATCCATTAAATCTTTGAAATAGTTCGCAATAGAAATAAAGGAAAAGCAGGAGATATCCATAGCCTGAAGGAAGTCCTTTTTCACGGTGCCGTGAAAAGGCTTCATCCCCTCAGAATAGTTGGCAAAGGCGATAGAATGAACAATGCCAGTAAAGGGGCCGCCGACCTGCTCGGCAATTTCATCACGCACCCGGATAATATTCTCCTCTTCCTCCACATCACAGCAAAAAATCGGGCTGTCCGGGAAGAGCTTGCGGCAGGCCGTTGCCCGCTCCTCGTTGCGCACTACATGGATGACCTCAGCCCCAGCCTCAATCAGCACTTTGCCGATAGCGCAGGCCACTGATTTTTTATTGGCCAAGCCGAAAATCACGATTTTTTTGTTTTCAAGTTGGAGAAAATCCATGCTGTTCACCTGTTCATCCTTTTAATGCGCAGGCGAATTCAACCTGCACGGCGATCTTGCCGTTGAGCCGCACACTGCCTTTAAGAAACCAAGCAGGCCCAAGTTGCTCTTTCAATATGGCCTGAATTTCAATGGTATCACCGGGCCGGATCTCCCGTTTAAATTTTGCGCTGAGAATGCGGGTCAGTACCGGTACTCCGGTTATTTCTTTTTCCCCTTGAAGCATCTCACTGATCAATAAAGCTCCGGCCTGAAAAACAGCCTCGCAGAGCAACACGCCGGGCATGATCGGATAATCAGGATAATGTCCCTGAAAAATATCGAGATCAGCCGGAAGTGTTTTTTCCGCCCGAATCGCTCCGTTGCCGAGATCCAGATCCAACACCCGATCAAGCCAGAGAAATGGGGCACGATGGGGAATTCGTTCCTGGATAAATTCCTGATCCATGTCCTCCATTACAGCCCCCCTGTCACTTCCAGCACCGAGCCGTTGATATAGGCCGCTTTTTTATCGACCAGAAAAAGTACTGCATCAGCCACCTCAGCCGGGGTGCCGAAGCGTCGTGCTGGCACCATCTTTTTATATACCTTGACCTGTTCTTCGGAAAGGTCTTCTATAAAATCCGTACTAATAAAACCGGGCGACACGCAATTTACCGTAATTTTTCGTTTCGCCACCTCCTTGGACAAGGATTTCATCAGGCCGACCTGCCCTGCCTTAGAGG
>CBDTVG010000154.1:0-5443 GCA_965363745.1 uncultured Candidatus Electrothrix sp.
AAAGGCAAAGTCTATCTCGTCGGCGCAGGTCCTGGCGATCCCGGTCTGCTCACCCTGCGGGGAAAATTTCTTCTCCAGCGGGCGGAGGTGGTATTTTACGACTATCTGGTCAACGTCAAGCTGCTGAACTATGCGCCTGAGACCGCCGAACTAATCTATGTCGGTAAAAAAGGAGGCGGGTTACACGCCTATACTCAGGAAGGTATCAACCAACTGTTGGTAGAGCACGGTGCCTCCGGTAAGCGGGTGGTGCGCCTCAAGGGTGGTGATCCTTTTATCTTCGGTCGCGGGGCGGAAGAAATCCAAGAACTGGTGAAGGCGGGCATTAATTTTGAGGTGGTGCCCGGCGTAACCTCGGCTACCGCAGCGGCCACCTATGCGGGTATCCCAATAACTCATCGGGAATACACCACCTCGGTTGCCTTTGTCACTGGGCATGAGTCTGCCGGTAAAAAAGAATCCACCGTGGCCTGGGACAAGCTGGCCACCGGGGCGGGTACCATTGTCGTTTACATGGGGATCAAGAATCTGCCGATCATCACCGGCAAGTTGCTGGAACACGGTCGAGCACCGGACACGCCGGTGGCTGTAGTACGCTGGGCCTCTACCCCGAAGCAGCGATCTGTAGTCGGCACCCTCGCCACTATCACGGATGTCGTGCGGAAGGCGGATATTAAGCCGCCAGCTTTGGTTATTGTCGGCGATGTGGTCAAATTACGTGAATCTGTTGACTGGTTTGAAAAACGTCCTTTGTTCGGCAAGCGGATGGTGGTCACCCGCACCAGATCTCAGGCCAGTGAGCTGGTCTCCATGCTAGAGGAACATGGAGCAGATTGTTTAGAATATTCCACCATTCATATTGAGCCGGTGGACGACTACAGCCTGTTGGATCATGCCTTGCAAAACATGGCCTCCTATGACTGGGTGCTTTTCACCAGCCTGAATGCCATTACCTATTTTTTCAAACGTCTAGAGGCGACCGGGCTGGACAGCCGTATTTTGGCCGGATGCTGTATCGGTGCGGTCGGAAGGGCGACGGCAGATGAGTTGCTCAAGCATGGCATTCGGGCCGACCTGATCCCAGAAAAATTCACCGGAGCCGGGCTGGCTGAATCCTTGATCACGGGCGATATGGAAGGGAAGCGAGTTCTTCTTCCCAGAGCGGAAAAGGCTATGGAAACCCTGCCGGAAATGCTTGAGGACGCTGGAGCGGCGGTTGCTGTGGCCCCGGTGTATCGCAATGTGCCGCCCCAAGGCCGCAAAGATGAACTGCGGGAGGAGTTGGTCAGCGGGAAGGTTGAGCTGTTGACCTTTACCAGTTCTTCCACTGTGACTAATTTTCTCACTATGGTAGATGCTGCTGACGAACAGGAGTTGCATCAATTGTTGGATGGAGTTAAAATTGCGGCCATTGGTCCAGTCACGGCGGAAACCGTGCGGCAAAACGGCCTGAACGTTGATATTCAGCCGGATAATTATACTATTTCTGATATGGTGGACGCTATTGTTGAGCATTACCGGACAGATCACTGCGTCAACTTGGAATGATTTCTTCCTGCTGTTTGTTACGCCTAAGCATAGGGTAGAGGTAGACAAAAAAAATCGTCCACGGTCTGAAGTGAACAGCAGTGTGCTGGAAAAACAAAAGGATGCCGTGCGTTGCCGGGCCTGTGATGCTGTGATCACCGATATGGATCAGGCTGTCAGTAGACAGGGGCGGCACGAACACGCCTTTTTTAATCCGGCGGGCATCGCCTTTGAAGTTCGGTGTTTTCAGGATGCGCGCGGCTGTCTTGTTCAAGGAAGTCCCACAGCGGAGTTCAGTTGGTTTGTCCAGCATAGATGGCAATACGCTGTTTGCGGAAGCTGTAAGTCTCACCTTGGTTGGTTTTTTACTGCCAGCACGGGCGGTCAAGAGCGTGAAAATTCTTTTTTTGCATTAATCGTTCATGCCGTATGTTAACTGCTTTAAGTATTTATAATTGAGGGCTTGTGGGGCAGGCGGGGTAAAGTAATATTTGCTTTTCCTAACATTTAGGAGGTTGTACAACTTTTTGTATTGGCATTTCGCTGTTCAGATGCTATGTTTATATATGCTTACGAAAAAAAATATTCTGACAGAAAAAAATGACTTTAAAAAAAATACCATATCTGTTTGTCGCTCTGTCTGCTCTGTTGGCGGGCAACGAGACGGCATTTGCCGGTAATACCGGACAGAATATCGCCTTCAGCCCCTACGAGGACACTGCGGTCAGCAGTCTTCTGTTTGCCGCTGGAATGTATGGCGATTTTGAGGGCGGACCGACTCATGGGATCAATTTGTCGTTCAGTCAGTCCAAAGATATGCTGAAAGGGTTGTTTTCCGACCAAGGACAGTTTGATGGACAGGATATCACCCTTTCCTACAGCGGTTCTTCTGGACGGCTTGGCTTTTCAGCCGGTTATATCTACACGGATCTCAAAGACAATCAGGAGTCTGGCACTGTCCTACTCGGTTTAGATGATCATGGTATGGGTATGTATAGCCGGAATACATTAGACAATCTCAGTGAGCGGCCTTGGTATCTCACCCTTAATCTTTCTCAGTCCTTTCAAGTCAGCGATAATCTGGCGGTCGGGGTTGGCTCCAAGGCAGTGTTGGTGACAACTAACTTGGATGAAAAAGAAAAAAATAATCGGGCTGTATCTCTGTCGCTTAATCTCCCTGTGTCGTATAAAGGATTTATCACCATTACTCCTGAAGTTCAATGGTCCCGCACCCTGCTTTCTGATGACGGTGATGGGAGTGTAGCAAACGAGCTTGATGCGTATGATGGTGATGAAGAGCGAAATGCTTTTTACGGCGGTATGTCCATCAGCTTCTCCTATTAAAGAACTTTCTGCCCCTTCTGCCTCTTATTCTCCTTTTGCTCTTCTACTCTTCTGTTTAAACCGGATAATGCAACGACCCTGTCGTTACATTATTCAGCTTTCTTCTTTCCTTCCTGCTTCATTCATTCCGACAGAACTTCAACCCCATCCACCGCCTTTGAGGAAGATCCGCAAGCGCAGCTTGATACTCTGTACCGCTAATTATCGACAACATAAACGGATTGCGCTATAGTTCACTCAATCATTTTTGACCCCTTCTCTACATCCTGGAGGCCGCATGTCCTCCCCCAAATATCGGGTGAGTAGAGGTCGTCACACCGTTCTCTCAATTCTGTTGCGCATTTTTGCGTAATTTTTCGTAATTTTGTGCAATTTTAAGTAATTGATGTGGCGGTCACAAACGGCTGACACTCTTTAATCTGTACTCTCGGAGTCTCGTATGCATATAAAAGCTCATCAACATACTCTGCTTTTCAGTAAAATAAAAAGATGGCCCTTGTTCGGATCGTTAATTTTTCTTGTTAGTTTGCTCCTTGTTTCCTTATCCGCCGCAAACGGTTTCGCCGATGCAATGGATACATCCGCAGTAAAGGGAAAATTGGTCATTCCGCCCTTCACGGTATCGACAAAAACTCCTCAGGCCTATCTCCGAACCGGACTTGCCAATATTCTGTCCACCCGCATGACTCGTCGAACCGGATTGGTCGTTGTTCATCAAGCCGGTGTGATTGAGGAGCTGGCCGCCCTTGCGCAACAGGGCGATTACTTGAGGGTTCAACAAAAATTGAAGCACATGGGGGATGCTTGTTTATTGACAGGCACTCTGAAAGAAAAGGAAAATGAGTACGAGATCGTAATCTATGCCTTCAGTCGTCATAACAAAGGCCCGCTTTCCTTCTCCGCAACGGTCAACACGCTGACCCGTGTCCTTCCGACAATAGATAAAATTTCTGCGGCCATCGCCTCGAAGATTTTTCATGTACAGCTCCCTAAAAAGCAATCCGGCCCGATTTCTGACAGCGAAGACGGAATGAGCGGTTTTCAAACAGCTCATCCTGATCGGGCTTATAAAGAAGGGCTGTATACAAAGAAGGATAAAGAGAAGGATCAGAAAAAGGCGTATAATGAGCCGCAGGACTCTGAATTTAAACATAATATTGAAGATAATATTCAACATAATGTTGAAAATAAGAGCGAGTCACCTGCGCTTTCTGCCCGCCACAGTGAAGAAATAGCCGCATCCGTTCTGGCTATGGACGTGGGCGACCTTGACGGCGACGGCAAAGAAGAAATTGTCCTCTTAGAAAGAGGGAAGCTGGCATTGTATCGTTTTACAAAGGATCGTTTCCAGCGTGTTGCTGAACATTCTCTAGCCTCGTATCTCGGTCTGCATACTCTTTATCTTGCTGATCTCAATAAAAACGGTCGTCAGGAAATATATATAGGAGCCAGTATCGGTGATAAACCGGCATCGCAGATTATAGAGTGGGACGGTTCAATATTTCAAATTGTACATAAAAACGTTCCCTATTATCTGCGGCCCGGCTTAGATGATACCGGCAAGCCTGCTCTGATCGGACAATCAGGAACTTCAGCAGGTGTGGGAGGCATTGACGGCGGTTCATTATATCGACTGGCTCTGCGTCGGGGTGGCATCCTGGCCCGCTCGGAAAAGCTCTCTCTTCCCGATGGATTTAATCTGTATGATTTCATCCGAGTTGATTTGGATAACGACGGCAGGTTGGAGTTTATCGGCATCACCCGGAATAATCAGCTTCTTGTTATGAGTAACACTGGGAGAATTTTATGGAAAAGCGAGGCGGGTTACGGGGCGAGCAAAAAGATGCTGGGCACGTTGGTCGGTCATATCGACGATGACCAAAATCCTGCCAATGATCCCGATCCGGTCTATTTGCATACCCGTATCATTGCTCAGGATGAGGATAACGACGGCAGGCCGGAAATTATTATCGGACGCAACCGCCGAAAAAATATTGCTTTTTTCAAACGACTCAGCTATTTTGATGGTTCCTCCATCAGCGTTTTGAAATGGGATGGTGCGCAAATGACCACGCTGTGGGAAAGTCCGAAGATTGCAGGATACGCGGTTGATTACCAATTGCTCAAGAAGAAGGGAGGGCTTGATACGTCAAGACTTTTTTTCGTTGAAAGCGAGGCTGAGCAGAGTCTTTTTTCTTTCCGGGGATCAGAACGTTGTACCCTTCAATCGTATGAAATAGGGCAACGATAGGGCCGCGATGACAACATCAACAGAGAAATACATAGCACTAAACATCGCCCTAAAACAGTAAAAAATATTGTACAGCAATGAAATATTCTTGACTGTAACATGAAAGTATCATATTTTGTATTTATACAGGAGAATATAATGGTTCTTTTCATGAAGAAATGAATGAATGAACCCGTTGCATGGCGACGAGAGTGTAACGATTGTGATTTTACCCCTAAAATGAGACAAAGGAGATGGATATGAAGAAAATACTTGTTGCCGGTGCGGCTTTGATGTTAGCAGGCTCTATGGTTTCAGCTGCATCAGCCGAAGATGCGGGAA
>CBDTVG010000155.1:0-5400 GCA_965363745.1 uncultured Candidatus Electrothrix sp.
TGCGGAGGAGCATACCGAATTCGGCGACAGCGGCGGCGAAACGAAAATCATCACCGGTGCTGCTCAATGCGATAGTATTGTTTCTGACAACAGTGCTGAGGAGTTTGGATTGCTCTGTCCCTTTTGGCTTATAGCGCAACTTTACCGTCATCAGCTCATCCGCATAGACATTGTCCGCTGCGTTATCCAACGCATTGTCCGAGGCATTTTTCACATTTTGATATTTGAGCGGATCCACGGAGGGAACGCCTCCCGCTCCTGCCGGGATCAATTCATACAAAGCTGTGACCGTATGCCCGACTCCGATTTCACCGGCATCTTTTTTATCGTCATTAAAATCCTCATCGGCAAGCGCACGGTTTTCATAACCGATGAGCCGGTATGCACCCACCTTTTTAGGATTAAACTCCACCTGAATTTTCACATCACCGGCTAAAGTGAACAACGTGCCGCTCATCTCCTTGACCATGACCTTCTTGGCTTCCAAGAGATTGTCGATATAGGCGTAATTGCCGTTGCCTTTATCAGCAAGAATCTCCATAGTATCATCGTGGTAGTTACCCATACCAACGCCGAGTACGGTCAGATACACTCCTGATTTTCTCTTTTCCTCAATCAGTTTTTGCAATTCATCACGGCTGGTGACACCCACGTTGAAATCTCCGTCCGAAGCGAGGATAATACGATTATTGCCGCCCGGCATCAAGACCTGTTCCGCCAATTTGTAAGCCGTGATAATGCCGCTGGAAGCGTGGGTTGATCCCCCGGCACCAAGTGAATCAATTGCGGCCATAATTTTTCGTTGCTCAGAACAGGCGGTTGGCTCTAACAGTACATGATCATGGCCAGCGTAGACCACAATAGAAATACGATCTTTCTGGCCCAGCTGCTTAACCAGCATTTTCATGGATTTTTGCAAGAGCGGCAGTTTGTTCGGCGAGGACATGGACCCGGAAACATCTATCAGGAAAACCAAATTTGAAGGCGGCAGATCCTTTCGGTCAATATCCCTAGCCTTCAGGCCGATCCGAACCAATTTACGGCTGTCGTTCCAAGGACAGGGGCCGACTTCGGTGGTTACGGAAAAGGGGTGTTCGCTGTTCGGTTGCGGATAGGAATAGGAAAAATAGTTAATCATCTCCTCAATGCGGACAGCACCTGTGGGCGGCAGTTTTCCCTCATTGATAAACCGGCGGATATTACTGTAGGATGCCGTGTCCACGTCTATGGAAAAGGTGGACAGAGGATCATTGGTCGTGCTGATGAAGCCGTTTTCGGTTACCGCGTTATAGGATTCCCTGTTCCACTCCGGTTGCGGCGGCGATATACTGATCATGGATTCTGTCAGTGCGACAGCGGACGGCGCAGCATAGCCGCCGCTCTTGTATTTGACAGACATTTTTTTTCCGACCAAGGCTCTTCCCGCAGACATTCCGGCGACATTCTCGCTTGTCGTCGTATCAACGGAGCCGGATACTTCCTGCCGTACCGCATCCTTTTTATGAGTATCTTTCCTTGGTGATTCACCACATCCGGTAAGGGCGAAAATAAGTATAAAAATCGTCAAGTTTTTTGTTTTCATTCTATCTCCTGTTTTTCTGATAGTTATAGATGGAGCTCCAAACATCCGCTCCTGTTCTTTTTCCCCGGATAGAGAAAAAAATGTTCGCCAGCTTCTTTGCTTTTTGGCGATTGAGGTGTAAAATTATAAGATATGCATTCATTTCTTTATATTCATTACACGATGAAAAAGATTCCAGCAATATCTTTAGATATAATTACTTCGGAAGTATCCGCGCGGGTTTCGGTCACACCCCGGATCGACTTTAAAAAAAACGTTCTCGTCAACAGCGACAGCGCGACAAAGGAGCAGCATGCCTCAGTATCAAAAAGACAAAATTGCGGAGAAAACAGCCCCGCACAGTATTTACGCCATTAAAAAGAATATCTTCCGCTACCTGCTGTCCGGCATGTTGCTGTTGGGAACAGTCTATCTTGTTTCGGCCTTCTGGATGTATCAGCAGCAGGACGCTGTTCGTCACGACGAATGGAAGAAAAATATTGATAATATATACAGTCTTCAAATCGACGAAGGGACAAAAAGTTTAAGAACGCTCCTCTTGATATTAGGTGAAAATGCGATATTGCGCCAAAAATTTATAGAAAGAGACCGGGAGGGACTCCTGAAAGAAACTCTGAACCTTGAACAGCATTTAAACCAAGAATATCAGATAACCCATTTTTATTTTCACACCCCTGACAAAAGAAATTTTCTTAGAATGCATAAGCCTGAACACCATGGAGACAGGATTGACCGTTTCACCCTACGACAGGCCGCTGACACAGGCAAAATCGTTTCGGGAATAGAAATCGGCTCCTTCGGCACCTTAACTCTTCGCGCAATCATGCCGTGGTATGCTGAAAATCATCTGATAGGTTATCTGGAACTTGGCAAAGAACTGGCTACGACGCTCTCCGTCTTTGACAACCTTGACACCATTGACGGTTATCTGCTCACCGTGAACAAGGCATTCGTTGATCAAGAGCGTTGGCGACAGGGTATGGCTATGCTCAACCGCCCGACTGACTGGTCGGCGTTTCTGGGCAGGGCGACGATGATAAACACCCTGCCGGAACGTTTCTCTTATTTTGGTCACAATCAGGTTGAACACAAGGGCCTGCGGGCGATATTGGATAAGTGCGAAATTCCCGGGTCCATGTTCCACATGATATACAATCAACCGGTGCTGGACGTTTCCGGCAGACAGGTTGGCAACCTGCTCTTTGTCCATGACGAGCTAAAAGACCTACTGATTGCTCGGCGCATTAATAATTTTTTCCTTTTAGTTCTGCTGGGACTGACAGCGTCGCTATTGATTATCTATTATTTTGTCCTGCGCAAAACGGAAATACGGTTGGCGGAATACAGCATTGTTTTAGAGGAAAGCCGAGGGCAGCTGGCTCTCGCTCTGGAAGTCGCCAATCTCGGCATGTGGGACTGGCGACCGCAGAACGGTGAGCTGTACACCAATGATATCTTTTTCACCATGCTGGGATATCCCCCTAAGGACTCTCCAATAACCCTGGAACAATGGACAGAGTTAGTACACCCTGACGACCTTGAACAAACACTGATCACCCGGCAATTTTTCCTAGATGGCGATGACAAATGCTATTGTGCGGAATATCGCCTGCGCACGGCTGACGGGCAATGGAAATGGATTCGGGACGTGGGCAGGGTGGTGCGTCGTGACCCGCAAAGGCGGGCTGAACGTTTTATGGGCGTGCATATCGACATCACGCTCAGGAAAAAAACTGAAGCGAAAATGCAAGAAAATTATGAAAAACTGAAAAAGAGTGAAAAACTTCTGGCGCGGACGCAACAAGTTGCCCGGTTGGGCAGCTGGAGATTTAATTTCAAGAACAAAAAACAGAACTGTTCGCCGGAAATGTATCGTATTTCCGAGCTTGACCGGACAACCTCGGAGCTGTCACACTGCTCGTTTCTTGACATTGTCCATCCTGATGACCGGGAACTTGTCAGCCGAACTCATAACCATTCCGTTGGCAACGAAACTCCTTACAGTATCGAATACCGCCTGCTGATGAAGGACGGACGGATCAAATATGTTCACGAACGCGGAGAGACGAATTATGACGACGACGGCACGCCATCCCAGTCAATCGGTTCTGTACTGGATATAACCTCCCGTAAGCACATCGAACAGCAGCTCATTGATGCGCAACAGCAGGCTGAGGCGGCCAGTCAGGCCAAATCAAAATTTCTCGCCAATATGAGTCACGAACTCCGCACGCCGATGAACGCCATCATCGGCATGTCGAAATTAGCCCTTGATACGGAACTCACCCCGGAACAAAAAAACTATATTAAAAAAGCACACCTGTCCGCAGAGTTATTGCTCGGCATCCTGAATGACATTCTGGATTTCTCCAAGATTGAAGCGGGGAAAATGACGCTTGAAATTATTGATTATCAACTCCATAAAGTATTCGACAATCTGTATAACCTGATAGGTCTCAAAGCCGTTGAACAGGAGTTGATGTTAAATATTGACATTGCGGAGAATGTTCCGGATAATTTCAAAGGAGATCCTCTCCGTCTTGGGCAGATCCTCGTCAATCTTGTGAACAACGCCATCAAATTTACAGAAAAGGGCAGCGTCACAGTCTGCGTTCAACTCATGGAACAGCAAGCTGGTCAGGCGGTGCTCCATTTCAGCGTGACAGATACTGGTATCGGTATGACCCCGGAGCAACAGGGCCGGCTTTTTCAGTTATTCAGTCAGGCGGACAGCTCCATCACCCGAAAATACGGAGGCACCGGACTGGGTTTGTCCATTTGTAAAAAACTGGTTGAAATGATGGGTGGAAAGATTTGGGCGGAGAGCAGGATCGGCCAGGGATCGAGCTTTCATTTCACCCTGCCGCAACTGACAGGCGGTGCGGGCGTCCGTCTCGACCCCCTTCATGAACCCTCTTTCGATATCAAAAAATTGTCCGGTGCGAAAATTTTATTAGTGGAGGACAATCAGATCAACCAGGAACTCGCTCAAGTCCTGCTCAGTCGTAAAGGCATGGAGGTTGTTCTGGCTAAAAACGGTGAGGAGGCGTTGTCAGCGCTCGCCTCTCAAACGACTGACACCTTTGACGGCGTGTTGATGGATATCCAAATGCCGGTGATGGACGGTTACACGGCCTGTGCTGCAATACGAAAAAATCCCCGCTACAAAGATCTGCCGATCATCGCCTTGACGGCCAACGTCATGGAAGGCGACAGGAGAAAAAGCCGGTATGCTGGCATGAACGGCCACATAGGTAAACCGTTCAGAGAGGAGGAGATGTTCTCCACAATGGCCCACCTGATCAAACCCGTAAATCCGGCACCCCTATCAGCCCTATCCGTAACTTCAACCGCATCCGTATCAACTCGGACACCCGTGAGCATCTTCACGCTTGCGGGTATCGAAGCAGGTAAAGGCTTGGAAAATACCATGAACGACCCGGCAATTTACCGACAGATTTTACAACTCTTTTGCGAAGATCAACGTAATTTCGCACAGCAATTCAAAGAAGCGCAACAGGGAGACGATCCGACGGCACCGACCCGTCTCGCTCATACCCTGAAAGGGATAGCCGCCACCATAGGTGCAACAGAGCTTCAGCGGAAAGCATTCCAGTTGGAGACCCTGTGCAGTCAGTCCGCCCCGGAGGAAGAGATAGCGTCACAGCTCCTAAAAGTGGTCACGGAACTGAACCGGATACTCGCCGAGCTGGACCGTTTCCTCACAGGCTCAAAAAAATTTTCCTAACATCAATTTACGTTGCTTTGAATGATGCATAATTATTTTTCGAGGGCTCCAGATAGGAAGAACATTTAAT
>CBDTVG010000156.1:0-5398 GCA_965363745.1 uncultured Candidatus Electrothrix sp.
AAGATCACATACCAATTCTTCAATTACACGTTTATTGTATTTTATCTTTTTTAAATAAGTTATTAAATTTTTTGTACCATGATGTCCAACTGATTCATAGTACTTCATTTCATTTTTGATCGAAATAGAATCAACTCTTCCTGATTTCAATTGGTCAGTAGTGACATCTTTGATTATATGTAAAGTATTATTCCATTGGTACATTTTTCTCATAAAATGAATATCACCTAAAAGGATACAACTATCTATATGTTGGCATATTTTTTTAAATTGCATAGTCAACAGCTCTTCAGCATACAGTACATGCCCGAACTCATGCGCCAACATAAATATATACTGCATCATTTTATGTTTATGACCTTCGGCACCATGCTTCGTCATAAATGAAGAACCATTGAAACCTTTTTTTATACATTCTTCAAAAATATTACCTACATGAGCTGCAAGAACATATGCCTGTTTCATCCTTCCATTTAATGCAGCCTGCTGGATAGCAATTTTTGATATAAAAAAATGTGAAATCAACCTATACTCTTCGTTATCTACATCTAAAAGGAGAGAATTGGACCAATCTAGAAGGACATCCAAATTTGCTCCAAATATTATTTTAGTATATTTCTCTGTTTTTATTGTTTCAGAAAAAAGTCCTAATGAATTTATATAATCAAATGAGATAGAATCAACCAACTCTTTATCTAACTGATAGACATCAGTTACATATTCTTTAAGAATATCAAAAAGCTCTTCTATAGAAGGCAAGAAGTCAGGAGTTGACATGTTCGCATTGAAACCTGTTCTTCTAGAAAGAAGATTAAGGATTTCCATTTTATTGCTGTTCCCTCTCCCTGAAAAGCAGATTTTTTTGTTTGGCATCAAGTTTTTCAATCAGGATTACAGCTTCCTTTTCATCAAGACCTGTCAATTCAATGTTTTTATATTTAATAGATATCTTCGACTTAGCCCTAATTGACTCGATTAATATTTTTCCTATAACTGGTACAGAAACTGTAGTCAGCGTAACCAATATTTGCATTACTTCTGACATTCCATCAAAGTTTTTACTGGAGATGCAATCATGATTAATTTCTTTATGTTGCAACGAATCAGTTATTTTTATAGTCTCATTAACTGGCAATGTAATAATGAATTCATTCGACATAATAGCTACTTCCCCTTGTTGTAACCATTCATTATCAGGTAACCATCCTTGGTGGTAATATTACCAAGGACAAGTTCCTGGATATTTTGTTACCGGGACTTTCCCCTAATAATTTTAAATATCTTCGAATACCAAAAAAACTCGCTTTGATAATCTGTTATCAAAAAAAGCAGCCCGTTATCCTGCAAGCCCCTATTCATTCCGCCCAGCATCCTTAGCCTTAATAAACCGCATTTGCAGCTCATAAAGCACCTTATCCAGCAATTCTTGCTCATCCTTCTCCAAATTCCCCTTAGTTTTCACCTCAAGCATACTCAAGGTGTCAATGGTATGACGGGCGAGTTCAAAATCCATAATTTTTTGCCCGGTTTCAGGATGCGGCAGTTCGCCGAGGTGGAACAAAGCCGTGGTGTTAAGTGAGAGGATAAGAGAAATAAAGGAAACCGAGGGCATGACGCATTCCCCGTTCCTGTTTCGTACTCTTCCCTCTGGACATTCGCAATCTTTTTTTGGGTCACTCATCTCGTTCTCAGGGTTAAGGTTCATCAGGATCGGGGATGTTTCCCGTTTATTTGCCGCTGTTGATTAGGAAGTATAAGCGGGCAATTCTAAAGCCATAGCGTCATCTATATGCTCCAGCTTCATAACCTCGGCAAGGAGTTCCTTAGCAACGGGCCGGTCGGTATTGAGCAGGATAACATTGCGTCTGGCACTGGCTTCCTGCCCGACCACCATGCTGGAAATATTGACACCTCCGGCACCAAGGGTCGTTCCCAAAGCCCCGATCACGCCGGGAATATCCTTATTGTAAACCAGCAGCATTGGGCCTGCGGGCAGAGCTTCAAGCCGGAAAGAATTCAGGCGCACCAGACGGGGTTCCTTGGTGCCGAACACAGTTCCGGCCAGCATATTCTCGCCTTCAGTGGTTTTGACCGTGATCCGTACTAAATTGGTGAAATCAGAGGTCTGGCTGGTTTTGGACTCAATCACCTTGATGCCCCGTTCCTTGGCAATGATCGGCGCATTAACATAGTTCACCGCATCTTGCAAAATAGGGGTAAACAGCCCTTTGAGAAAAGCCACGGTCACCGGACCGGTATCCTGCTCAGAAAGATCACCGCTGTACTCCAGATTAACTTCCTGCACCCCGCCCTGAGATATCTGCATATGCAGACAACCAAGCATTTCGCCGAGGGTGATGTACGGCCCAATCTTAGCCAGCACTTCATCACTAACCGAAGGCACATTGACCGCATTGCGGACAGTACCCTTGAGCAAGTAATCTGCCATTTGTTCAGCAATGGCTACAGCCACATTTTCCTGAGCCTCCGCAGTGGAAGCACCGAGATGGGGGGTACAGATAAAATTATTCAGACCGAGCAACGGGGTGCCGTCCAAGGTAGTGGGTTCTTTTTCAAAAACATCCAAAGCCGCCCCGGCGATTTCCCCTTCTTTTAGTGCGGCATACAACGCCTCTTCATCCAGCACGCCGCCTCTGGCGCAGTCGATGAACATAGCCTCCTTTTTCATGGTCGCAAAAAACTCTGTGGACAACAGATGATGCGTATCCTTGGTCAGCGGGGTATGCACGGAAACAAAGTCAGCCCGAGCGGCCAGTTCCAGCAGATCAACCCGTTCAACGCCAATTTTCTTCACCAGTTCATCCGGCATAAAGGGATCATAGGCGATGACCTTCATTTTCAGTCCCTGAGCCCGGCTGGCCACAATGGAACCAATCCGCCCGATACCGACAATACCCAAGGTCTTGCTCGTGACCTCACGGCCCATAAAACTCTTTTTCTCCCATTTTCCTGCCTTCATGGAGGCGGTGGCCTGGGGGATATTTCTGGCAAGAGACATCATCATGGAGATGGCGTGCTCGGCTGCGGTGGTGGCGTTGCCGTCTGGGGCGTTCATAACCACGATGCCCTTTTCACTGGCCGCCGGGATATCCACGTTGTCCAGACCGATTCCGGCCCGGCCCACCACCTTCAGCTTGGTGGCCGCCTCAATGATATCCTCTCGCACCTTGGTGGCGCTGCGGATCACTAAACCGTCATAATCAGAAATAATCGCCTTTAACTCTTCCGGCGGCAAACCGGTGTTCACGTCGACCTCAATACCGGCTTCTTTGAGAATCTTTTCACCGATGGGCGCGAGGTTGTCACTAATAAGCACTTTCATTATTTTCCCCTTAATACTCCGTTCCTTAGTTCAAAATGTTATATTTAAAAACAAAATTTGTTGATTTTTATGCGTAAAGCAAGCACTATAACGGGATTCGGTATTACAAACAATACTAAAATCACCGCCGAGAATTTTCAGCGCAGAAAAAATACGAAAAAATAAAACGCTGAAGAACAGTGCGGAAACAATAGATAAGGAGTGTATCATGTCGGAAGTTCGTGTCCGTTTTCCACCCAGTCCCACCGGTTACCTGCACATCGGCGGGGCCAGAACCGCCCTGCTCAACTGGCTCTGGGCTAAAAAAAATAACGGTAAAATCATTCTGCGGATTGAGGATACCGATGCGGAACGCTCTACCCAGGAATCCATTGAAGGCATCATTGATGGTATGCGCTGGATGGGCCTTGACTGGGACGAAGGACCCTATTTTCAAACGGAATTTGCCGATGACCACAGAAAGGCGGCGGAGCGGCTGCTGACCTCCGGCCATGCCTATAAATGCTTCTGTACCAAGGAGGAACTGGAACAAAAACGAGAAGCGGCCAAGACGGCCAAAAAAGAATTCGGTTATGACGGCACCTGCCGCGACCTGAGCCCGGAACAGGTCGCTGAAAAAGAAGCCCCTGGCGTTCCCTATGTCATCCGCTTCAAGGTTCCGCAACGGGAAGGCAAACTTGCGTATACTGACAAGGCGTTAGGAGTCATTGAACGCGCCTACAACGATATTGAAGATTTTGTCATTGTCCGTTCCAACGGCAAGCCGCTCTACTTGTTGTGCAACGTGGTGGATGATATCCGAGATCGGATCTCCCATATCATCCGGGGTCAGGACCACATGAGCAACACCACCCGGCAAGTGCTGCTCTATGAGGCCCTTGAGGCACCGTTACCTGTGTTCGCCCATATGCCCCTGACCTTGGATCTCCAAAAACGCAAGATCTCCAAGCGCAGTCACGGGGAGATTGTCTCTGTTCAGTTTTACCGGGAAAAAGGATTTATTCCCTGGGCACTGTGCAACTTCCTGGCCCTGTTGGGCTGGAATCCAGGCACGGATCAGGAGATATTCAGCCGGGAGGATCTCATCGAAACCTTCAGCCTGGATCGAATCAGCAAGGTCAATTCGGTGTTCAACCATCAGAAGGGCAATCCTAAATTTTTCACCGACCCCAAGCTGATCTCCATCAATGAACAATATTTGCGTTCAATGGATATTGCGGAATTAGCGGAACTGGTCAAACAGGATTTTATTGAGCAGGATCTCTGGGACGAGGCCTACGAGGGAGAGGAAAAGGCTTGGTTCCTCTCTACCCTAGATTTGATCCGGGATCGCTTTCATACCATCCGTGACTTCGCCACCCTTGGCCGGGCCTATTTTGCCGAGGATTATCAGGTTGAGGAGAAGCCGTTAAAAAAGAACGTGCTCAAACATCCTGACCTCACAACCTGGATGCCCATGCTGGCGGAACGCTTTGCGGACTTGCCTGATTTTAACCAAGAAAGCACTGAAGCGACCGCCCGTAAACTGGCTGAGGAGTTGGAGATTAAGCCGGGTATCCTGATTAACGGGATGCGCACCGTGCTGACCGGTCAGCTTGCCGGGCCGGGTATGTTTCATATCCTAACAACTCTGGGGCAAAAACGGGTGATGGAGCGATTGGGGGACATCGCACACCTGTACTCCTAAGCTATCCGCCTGTTCACAGAAAGAACCACTGACCGGCAACTCCTTGTTTTCGCCGGTCGGTGTGGCCCGATCAGCGTCTGTTCTCTCGTAAAAAACACCCTCAACGGAGAGGCTATGTTCCGCTTTCCCCGCTGTCTTGTTCTTCTCATGTTCCCGCTTGCTGCATTCTGCGCAACAGCGGGTGCCTCGCCAGCCGGGGCTGAAACAGCGAAGATCATCGCCTTTGCTCAGGATACCATGGCCAACGATTTTCGAAAGGCGCAGGTCTTCGAGGTGCGTGATGCAATTGCTCGACATCCAGAACTAAAATTTGCCTATTCAGATGCCAACGGTCAGACTTCCCTGCTGATTCGTCACATAGAACAATT
>CBDTVG010000157.1:0-5390 GCA_965363745.1 uncultured Candidatus Electrothrix sp.
ATCATAAAACAAGCTCCACAGGGTATTAATCTTACCCTGATTAGAACAAAAAAAAAGGAGGAAGCCAATCATCTATGCAGGGATGCCTGCTTTTTTTATCGCTATTTCCGATTGCAATATCAGTAGAATTATGTCATGATCATTAACTTTCCAACCAGTTACCTCTTAAAGTTATCAAAGATAATACATGTTGAAGACCTGTTTTTACATCTGAGTATGCCGTAACGGCATCCGGCCCAGTTCGGGCTGGAAAGCATTGCCGACGATTCTTATCCTCTCCTGATTTTCTCCGACCTGCTTCAGGTCGATATCTCCTTTTTATCATATAAAAAAGACGATCAGCCGGACAAAGAATCGTCCGCAACGTTTTTTTTGAGTCAAGTTAACGCTGTCGCCTTATTGCGCTGACCGTATTTTCGTGTCCGCTGAATGCGCTCAGAGACTTGACAACTAATTTAATAGACAAAACAAAGGAGAATACCAATGAGCAAGTTTGAAATTAAAGCATATCCAGAAATGTGGCGATCTTTGGATATAGATGTAGAACGATTTGATAAAGCCCGTAAAATGCTGGGCGAGGCCTATGAACAGTCTTTTCTCAGTCAAAAGAATCGCCCCCAAAGCATGGTCTATTTTGATAATATGATTACTGAACTGCACGGCAGCAGGATTCAGGAATTGTTAGATGCCCGCAAGGAAGGTCGCCCGGTCATTGGCACGTTCTGCGTGTATATCCCGGAAGAAATCGTTCTGGCCGCTGGTGGTATCTGCGTCGGACTCTGCGGCGGTTCTCAAGGGTCGGTGCCGGATGCGGAGAAAACCCTACCCCGCAATATCTGCCCCATGGTCAAATCAGCCTACGGTTTCAAGGCAGGCCGCATCTGCCCTTATTTTCAGGCGGTGGATTTTGTGTACGGTGAAACCACCTGCGATGCCAAGAAAAAGACCTGGGAGCTACTTGATCATTTGGTGCCCACCTATGTCATGGAAATTCCCCACGGCAAGAAACCCCGTGATCTCGCCCTTTGGCGGGAGGAAGTAAAGGCATTCAAGGTCAAGGTGGAAGAGGTGGCAGGCAAAGAAATCACTGAGGAGGATCTGGCCACCGCTGTTAAGGTCATGAACAACAAACGTAAGGCACTACAACGACTGAACGCCTTGCGTCACCATACGCCCACCCCCATTTCCGGCAAGGACGGATTGCTTATTGAGCAGATCGCCTTTTATGACGACCCGGTTCGCTTTACGGACAAGGTCCATGCGCTCTGCGCTGAACTGGAACAGCGCATTGAGGACAAGGTGACGGTTCAGGCGAAAAATGCGGCACGGGTGATGATAGCTGGTACGCCTATGGCTCTGCCCAACTGGAAGCTCCATAATTTGGTGGAAGGAGCCGGGGCGGTGATCGTCAATGAGGAATCCTGTGTCGGCACCCGCTATTTTAAAGATTTGATGGATGAATCAGTCACCGGCATGGACAATATGCTCGCTGCGCTCACTGACCGCTACAGCGAAATCGACTGTTCCTGTTTCACCCCCAATGATGAACGGATCATTCAGGTCGTTAAAGAATTTCGTGACTCAGGAGCGGACGGAATCATCAACTATTCCCTCCAGTTCTGCCACACGTATAATATTGAGGAGGTGCGGGTCCGCAGGGCGTGTGAGGAGGAGGGAATTCCGTATATGTTCATTGAATCCGACTATTCCTCCGAAGATACTGGACAGTTGCGAACCAGAATTGAGGCATTTTTAGAGCAGCTGGCCGACAGAATTTAAAGCTGAAACTAAAAATGAAACGAAAAAGGAGCGGGAAAAGATGCATATAGGTGTTGATCTCGGTTCCCGTACCGTCAAGATGGCGGTGTGGGACGGTGAACGATTGGTAGAGCACCGGATTGCGGAATCCGGGTTTGAGCCGCATCGTCAGGCTGAAAAGATGATAGCCGGTTTTAAGGCCGAAACCGTAACTGCCACCGGCTATGGTCGGCATCTGGCTGCGGAACATTTTGCCGACAGGGTGATCACCGAGATCAAGGCCCATGCTTTAGGGGTTCGGCATCAGTTCCCGGATTGCTCCGCTCTTGTTGATGTCGGCGGTCAGGATTCCAAGGTTATCGCTTTGAACGCTCAGGGTGGGGTGAGCAATTTTCAGATGAATGATAAATGTGCAGCTGGGACAGGTCGTTTTTTAGAAATTATGGCGGCATCGCTGGCCTACACCTTGGATGAATTCGGGCAGGCGGCGTTGGCAACGGATCAGGAGGCGCAGATCAGCTCCATGTGTACAGTTTTTGCCGAATCCGAAGTGATTTCCATGAAAAATCAGGATATGTCCCGTGAGTGTATCGCCCGTGCCGTGCATAGCTCGGTGATCAGCCGTTTGATCGCCATGCTTTCCCGTATAGGTTACGGAGAAACAATCGCCTTTTCCGGCGGCGTGGCTAATAATCCCTGTATGGTTGAGATGTTGCGTGAACGTTTAGGAGGCGGCGTTAAAGTTGTTGTGCCGGATTGGCCTGATATTACCGGAGCCTTGGGAGCGGCTTTGTGGGGGTTTACGGCGTGATAGATCGTGAATTCGCACCATCGGCAGAAAACAGGCCCTCCAATGCCGAAATCGTCATTTTTCGCCGCCCATATGGCCGTCGTCCTCTTTGGAACGAAAAAAGCGGCATGGATTTTGCAAGGCCTGAATATTTTTAGGAAAGAAGCCGGGATTCGAACCTGTGACCCCTCGCTGTATCCCCCCATCAGTGCGCCTTCCTTTTTTTCCCTGTGATACTGGCATGAGTGTTTATTGTCCGGCAGCGGCAATCTTTTATTTACTTCTTAAAATCAGTATGTTCTCTTGAAGATGGTGAATTATGTACAGGTGACGATGTTGTTCTGGAATTTTAACGCTTTAATATTTCAGTTTTTTTTATACTTCGTAAGAAAACGAATGATATGTAGCCCAAAAGATCATATTTCGTTGACTTTTCGTGATCAGTTTTTAACCGTGCATGGTTATTGGAAATTTTAAATTCGTTTGTAATGGTTCAAAAGGATCGACAACGACAACTTAGGTAGTTGGCATCTTTATATCCATATAAGTAATTGTTATAATTACTGAAAGAATACAGGAGGAGATATGAGTTCATTTTCAAATAAAGATCGTTTTCTGGATGAATTGAAAAATCTTAGACGAATGTTTCATCGGAATCCGGAGACTGGATTTACCGAATTTTGGACAACGGCAAGGATTTTGGAATATTTGAATAAACTGAATTGCAGGCCGTTGTATGGAGAAATTTTATATAACAGGTTTCCAGAACCGGATCTATTAGAACAATGGGATAATAAAAGCAATAAGACTGTTGCAAAACAGTATGACGGAGACGAGTGGGTCAAGAAGCTCGGAGGGAAAACTGGAGCCGTATTTGTTATAGAAGGAGGGAGAGAAGGGCCAAAAATTGGTTATAGATTTGATATAGATGCCCTTCCAATAAAAGAATCAAAAGATGACTCTCATATTCCATACAGGGAGGGTTTTAATTCGGTTAACGAAAATATGCATGCTTGCGGTCATGACGGACATATAGCCATAGGACTAGGTCTTGCAAGGAAACTGATTGCGGATGCTAAAAATTTAAAAGGAACATATTATCTTATGTTTCAACCTGCTGAAGAATTGCTTGGCGGCGGAAAAATTTTTTCTAAACTGAAAGTTGTAAAAGAGCTAGATTATTTTTTTTCTATCCATATAGTACCTGCGGACGGAAAAAAAGTGATCTGCGGTTTATCTTTCTTAGCTGATAAAAGATACAATATCATGTTCAAGGGAAGAAATTCTCATGCCGGAGCAGCTCCTGAAAAAGGAAGAAATGCATTAATAGCCGCATGTACTGCGGCAACAAATTTATATTCTATCTCAAGACACAGCGAAGGAATATCACGGATTAATATCGGTCGTTTTGTTTCAAATAATTCCTTAAACATAATATCTGACAAAGCTGAATTTGAATTAGATCTAAGAGGAGAGACAAATGAAATCTGTAAATATTTAAAAAATCATTCTGAGAATATAATTAACGGTGCATCAATAATGTACAATGTGGAACATGAAGTGAGACTTTTGACAGAGGCTGAAACATCAATTAACTCGAAAGAGCTGGTTGCGCAGGTAAGAAGCGCATGTCTTAGTATTGGAATAAATAATAATGACATCATTGATAATGAAATGTCGTCGGCAAGTGAAGATGCAACTTTTATAATGAACGAGGTATTAAACAACAAAGGATTATCGACATATATTGGTATAGGGTCTCCGGCATACGGAGGTCATCATAATAAACGTTTTGATTTTGATGAAAATGTTTTGCTCAGAGGGGTAAGTATTTTGCATAAACTTGCTATAAATATTTCAAAAACTGAATAAACTACGTCGCATAACGAATCTTATATAAAGTTTTCCTTCAGAATGGACACTAGTGCTTCGTCATGCCTAAATTTTAGAATATGGATATCCAAGTTGTAACTGAAAATTAATCAGTTGCAATACAGTCAACCCTGCTTTTTAAACTTTACAGAGCACTAGGTAAGCAGCCGCCTCAGGCCGTTGTTACCGTGCGTTTTTCTTTTTCGGGTGAGATGTTTCTGAACCGGAACTGGGATTTTTTCAAGCGGGAGAGATGAGCGGAATTTCCGTAGTGAAGAACGAAATAATTTTACGGTTGTATTGTCAACAGCCTGACTCTATTTTCCTTGATGTATTTTATATCGTTGCATGATACTTCCGTCCACTTATCTTTCATCAAAAGAATCATTTTGCTTTCTTCCCTGATCAGTCTCATGCATTTGAAGCTTTCTCCATTCTTCATGTAAACAGTGTATCCAACCGCCTCTTTTTCCACCTTCATTGGCCCGGCATCATTCTTGCTAACTTTTTTTGGCTCAGGCTTTTTTGTTGCTGTTGGCTCTGTCTGGGTGGTTTTCGGCATGTACTTTGAATGATCTATCGCTTCCACTTTGTAAGGCACTTCTTCCGTCAGGTGCTTTTTGTTTTTTTTCGTGAGATCCTGATAAACTTCCCTTTTTCCCTTCAGGTCATTAAGGATAACTTTTGTTAGTTTAGAAATTTTATCACCTTTCATTCAATCAACCGTAAGTGACCTCTCACACAACTTTCCTTTCCTTCTTCCCGGCTTCCCCGCTCTTCATCCACCACAAATTCAAGGAAAGTTTTCCCGAACAGAACCTCAAGCCACGTTTTTTCTTGCATCCTGAAAACAAAAAAAGGACTTAACGAAAATTCGCTAAATCCCTGATATATATGGTGGGCGAGGCGGGATTTGAACCCGCGACCTTTGGCTTCGGAGGCCAACACTCTATCCAGCTGAGCTACTCAC
>CBDTVG010000158.1:0-5388 GCA_965363745.1 uncultured Candidatus Electrothrix sp.
TTGGCATGCCTTCTGAAGCAAGTTCCACATCATCTGATGTGAAATTAGGCTGTCATTAAAAACAATGCTCTTTTTGAAGAAGGTGTTGGGAAGCTTACTTGCAAAAATATAGTTTATGACGGAACATACAATATAACGGCGGAAAATATTCCTGTTGCCGTAGATTAATTTCTTTCAGCACGTTTATTTTATATTTTTCAATATGTTGCCAGCTTGTGATCTCTCCGCCGAAATTGATATTTTAAGATCCTGAGCGTCCGGCTGTTGCACTCTATGAAAAACGTATTAAGATAGGTGAAAAGACTCAAAAAGACAACAGGGAAACGATAAGCGCATAAGTCTGTTTATCCGCATCCCTGTGAATATCAATAATAATCAAAATTATATATAAATATCAAATGATCTCTCTTCGCCATCTTGGATATATCGGTAGAATCGTATTTGTCTGCCTTGTCTGCCTTGTCTGCCTTGTCTGTAGCAATTTCTGTCTGTTATCGACATGGGCCGCAGACAGGCAACCTGTCACGCTTACCCTGCCCGCATCAACTCTGCATCAAATTTTGAAAGATATTCTTCCTCTGCCCATTCAACCGAGAACAAAAAATCGAAATTTTCAAGGGACTTTCACGCTTGATTCCATCAGCCAGCTTGCGATGAAGAACAACCTGATTTCTCTCGAAGTGGAAATTAGTGGCAGAGATATACGGATAACAGCCGCTGTCGGCGGGCAGTCCATTCAAATCAAACTCGGTCAGATAGTAGTGCCTATTACCTGCGATATCGCCCTGCGTTTTGATCACAAGAAAAAAATACTTTTTTTGACACCGACGTTTTACGATCTGCCCTTTGGAAGCGACGATTCCTCGGCACCTCTGCGTCCTCTTCTTAAGAGTCTGAGTAAAGAGTATGCCTTGCCTTTCGATAAACTGGCACCTCTGACCAAAAAAATAGGCTTTAATCAAATAAACGTTTTCATGGAACCCATTGACATGAGGGCGGAATTTAATGAGCTGGTCCTGAAATTTTTACCGTTCGCCCAAAAAAATTCAATAAACGCACATGCCGCCCGCCGGGACAGCAGGTAGCCAATATAAAATTTAACCGGAGCAATCTATGTCTGAAAATTGCCTTTTTTGTAAAATTGTCCAAGGAGCGATACCGTGTGATAAACTGTTTGAAGACGACGAGGTTTTAGCTTTCCGCGACATCTCCCCTGAGGCTCCTGTCCATTTTCTTGTTATCCCTAAGCAACATATCAATGGCCCAGCCGCTGTCACTGTAGAGGATGAACAGATTATTGGTAAAATGATGCGGATCGGCAACGAGGTGGCGAAACAGGAGGGAATTGAGAATTTTCGTCTGGTCTTTAATAACGGTGAACAGGCCGGGCAAACAGTCTTTCATATCCACATGCATGTTCTTGGCGGACGTAGCCTGACTTGGCCTCCCGGTTGAAAAAATATTGAGGAGTTGCGGCAATAAGCGATAAGCGGCTAAAAAAGAGGAGGGAGAGATGTCTGGACACGCAAGCCTTGACCGAATGAGCTCTTTGCAGAAAATTGTATTGGTAATTTCAGTGGCATTAGTTGGAATCGGCTCGTCCGGTATGATTCTCAGCTTTATGTATATGTCCTCCGTTGAACTTAGTGATACCCCCGCTGGGGTATCGGGTTTCGTTAGCAGTGCAATTTTTGTTGCCGGTGGACTTATTTCAGCCGCCGTGGTGTCAACAACGCATAAAGAATAGAGCCTCCCTGCAAGGCGTATCGAGGACATGACGCAGGGAAGACTTTCTTCTTACATCTATTTTTCCGCCCTTACTTCTTTTTTTCAACCACAAGAACTGCGCAGTGTGCTCGACCGATAACTTTTTCGGTAACGTGCCCCATAAGAAGTTTGCCTAACCCCTTACCATGACCGCCAGCTAGGATCATATCCACATCCTTTTCTTTGGCTGTGTCGGCTATAACCTGTGAGGGCCTGCCTACTAATGCCAAAGGCTCAAATTCAACCTTGGGTGCTTTCTCCTTTCCCGTCTTACAGACTGCGTTCACCAATTCCTGCGCCTTGTCGAGATTGCTTTCATTGGTGGCCACGGAAAGTACGTAGACTTTTTTCAGAGCGGTACAGCTAGCCCCTATGCTGATGGCTTCATCAGCTGCCATCTCACTAAAATCAGAACCATCGACAGCGATCAGAATTTTTTCGCCGCCTATAGAAAATTTTTTGGGGACAACAAGAACTTTCGGGAAACCATGCCCGATCACCTTGGAGGTCATACTGCCCACAAGTAATTTCATCAAGCCCTTCCGGCCATGCCGCCCCATAATCAGGATGTCCGCATCATGCCTACAGGCTAACTCAACAATGGTTTTATCCGGTTGGTATGATTCCTCAACAACAACCTCACAGTCAAGATTGTTGTCATTCGCCATTCTTTTGATATTATCAATATAATCTTTGACCTCCTGACGCACGGCCACGGATGAGGCATGCACCCCAGTGGCAGATTCAGAATCAATCCCGATAACGTGCAAGACAACGATTTTCGCTCCGCAGGCCTGTGCGAAAAAAATGGTCTCCTGAGCCGCTCCGTCGTTGAATTCCGAGCCATCAGTGGCAAGGGCGATGGTGTTCACTTGGCCCATCAGTTGTATGTTGTTCTCCGTCATATTTTCACCTCGTAATAGTCAAAATGGGTCTCTGATTATCAACATCCCGCACAAATATTTTCAGATATTTGCGGATCAATTCGCAGGAATATATTTTGTCAGCGGACAGTTATTACAGCCGCCTTCAGGCAGATCGCCGTCTATGTGGATCTGATCAATCAGAGCGGCCACAGCGGTCTTGGTGTCGGGATAAATGTTCTCTCTCCCTATTTTATCAATCAGATGGGTTCGCTCCATGACCGCCACGACCTGTCCTTTCACGCTACTCATGGCGAAACGGAGATTCGCCGCCCGCAGACGTTCAACGATCATAGCAAGAACTTCCTCGCCTGAAGCGTCCATATCGTTGATTCCTTTTGCATCAAGCAAGATGGCCTTCAACTTTGGATGCTCGGTTCTGAATTTAGCGACCTGCTCATCAAGATAGCTGGCGTTGGCAAAAAATAGAGCACCGTCAAAGCGAACAACAGAGAGATGGCGGCAACCTTTGAGACGATAATGTTCCGAGCTTTTCAGCACATTTTCCTCGTTCAAAGAAAGCTCGGCCACAACTGGACGCATGGATTTGTACAAAAATACACCCATAGACAGGGCGAATCCCACCATGATTCCTTTGTCAAGATGCGGGGCAAAGTACAGGGTGACTACAAAGCTGACCACCGAGATAATGCCGTCATACCGTTGTGCTTTCCAAGCATGAACAAAACCGCTGGTGTTGATCAGGCCGATAACTGCCATCATTATAACCGCAGCCAAGGTGGCCTGGGGCAGATGATAAAGCATCGGAGTGAAAAACAGCAGGGTCAACACCACCATCAGGGAGGTCACTACCGAAGAAATACCTGTCACCGCACCTGCCTGCAAATTCACCGCTGAACGGGAAAAGGAGCCGGACGAAGTGTAACTGGAGCCTATGGAGCCTATGATATTCGCCAGCCCCTGGCCGATCAGCTCCTGATTGGCATCAATTTTTTGACCGGTTTTGGCCGCCATGGCCTTAGCGATGGCGATGGCCTCCATAAAACCGAGCAGGGAGATAATGATCGCCGTGGGAAGCAGTTTAAAAAAATTCTTAAACGTTATGTCCGGCATACTAAGGCCGGGAAGCCCTTTGGGCACCTTGCCGACAATGGCCCCGCCGCCTATCATGGGTAATTGCTCCATATTCAGAGGAGAAGATCCTACTTTAAGCCGCCAGGTTCGACCATCGGTCTTCATGTCGGCAGAAATATCGTCTTTGTTGTAAAAGGCATATATTTCCCCTTCCTGAACGCCCTCAAACTTCATTTGCCTAAGTTCCGTGCGCATCAAATGGGCATAATGCTTCGCATGATCCATTTTTCGAGTCAACATGGATACTTCGTTCTCCAACTGAAGCAGTTCCAGCGGCGGAGGAGCATCGTGGGCTTCAAGTTCCGCTTTGTGCAGATCCTCGAAAGCCCTGCCGAGGTCAGTGCGTTCTCGGCCATGATGTTCAACAAGGCTTACAGCTTCATTGAAGGCTTCTATTTTTGCTTCTATGCCGGGAGAACGGATGGCGGAAAACGAAACCTGTGCATCTTTATTAAAGCCGGAGAGCCAAGATATCAGAGTGGTGACAGCCACGGCAATGAGCACAGCCGGGATTTTTGGATTGATCCTTTTCAGGACGACCATGATGATTACTGCGCTGATGCCGTAAATCAGGGTCGGGAAATGGGTGTAATCTAAAGCCGCCTGCGCCACCCGAACCATAGTTTGGTAGTGATGCGGTGCCTTATCCACATACACGCCGAAAAATTTGGAAAATTGGGACGAAGCGATGATAATAGCCGCTGCGTTGGTGAAGCCGTTGATCACCGGATGGGAGAGAAAATTCACCACCATGCCGAGACGTAACACCCCCAGCGAGAATTGGAAAATTCCTACTACCATAGCCAGAATAATGGAATAGGCTATAAAATCAGCTGAACCGGCTGTGGCCAAGGGCTCCAAGGATGCCGCTGACATCAAGGAAACAACCGCAACCGGGCCAGTGCCTAATTGACGGCTAGAGCCGAACAGAGCGGCCACCATGGGCGGGAGAAAGGCCGCATATAAACCATAGTAGGCAGGCAGACCGGCCAGTTGCGCATAGGCCATAGATTGGGGGATTAAAACCAGAGCCACCGTGATGCCGGCGACGAGATCCAGTTTGAATTCTTCCGGTTTATACTCCTTAAACCAGAGTAAAAAGGGGAAAAACTTAAAAATCATAATGTTGTGTCCTCCGTGAAGGGATAAAAAATGAAAGTGGCCTGATACCTAAAAAATTTGAATACTGAGACATATTTTTTCAAAAATGAAATCATTCAAAACGCTCCCTTTGATAAAGTCAAGGAGAAATATCCATCTATGAACCGTTGCAAGTGGAACGCAAAAAAAACAAGGTAGCAGTCTATTGAGAGAAATTTCAACATGTTTTTATTACCACCTTTTGATTTTTCCCATAACGCAGTATAATTATCGGCATAGAGTTTATCGTAATGCTGTCGTCTGATGAAGAAAGAATCAGAATACAAAACAAGGTTATGAAATAGCATGGAGACAGTTTGATGGATGCCGGACAGCGGGAATACACAGTAACCTTTTTTCCCGCCGATAAAAAGATCAAAGTTGCACCGGGAACCGGTTTGCTCGAAGCGGCCATAAAGGCTGGGTTGCATGTCAATGCCTCCTGCGGCGGTGCCGGTGTATG
>CBDTVG010000159.1:0-5368 GCA_965363745.1 uncultured Candidatus Electrothrix sp.
TTCACCCGCATGTCTGGAAAAAACAATTCAATGTACTACCGGCTAAAGCCGGTAGTACATTGAATTCTGTTCCTAGGTGAAGGCGCATCCGGCAAGACCTCACTCACCCGCTGCCTCCGGGGTAAGCAGTTCAATCCCAATGAGGCCATGACCGATGGAATCAGGATTAAGCCCTGGCAACTGGACACCCCGGATCAACAGCTCCGCTGCAACCTTTGGGACTTCGGCGGACAGGAGATCATGCATGCCACCCACCAGTTTTTCCTGTCCCGGCGCAGCCTCTATGTGCTGGTGCTGGACGGCAGGCGGGACGAGCGGCCCGAATACTGGTTGCGCTACATTGAGAGCTTCGGCAGCGGTTCGTCGGTACTGGTGGTGCTCAATAAGTACGACACCAATCCCGGTTTTGATCTCAACCGGCCTTTTCTCAAGAAGAAATACCCCTTCATCGTCGGCTTCTTCCGCACATCCTGTCGTACCGGCAACGGTATTCGAGACCTTCGCCAAGCCCTGCGTGAGGAGTTAAGCAAGGTGCCGCTGACCCGTAATGAATGGCCCACAAGCTGGTCGGGCAAAGGCGCAATTAGAGCAAATGAAGGAGCCACGCATCAGCTATGAAGCCTGCGAGGCCGTGTTTCAAGAAGCCGGGGTGGCAGGTGAGATCAGTCAGGAAGTGCTGTTGGCTTTCCTCCACGATTTGGGTATTGTCATTCACTTTACCGAGTTTGATTTGGCGGATAATCATGTCCTTGATCCCAAGTGGGTGACCGAGGCAGTCTATAAGATTATAAATGCGCCCTCCATTGCCGGAAAGCAACGGCCTGTTCAGTAAGCATGATCTGCGGCAGATCCTCCGCCATAAGGACTGCGACACCTACCATTACCAATGGCATGATCACGGCTATTTCATCGAGCTGATGAGGAAGTTCGAGCTTTGTTACGAACTGGAAGACGGGCAGGTACTTATTCCTGATTTGTTGGAGGTGTCGGAACCCTCCTTCGAGTTGGACGAAGAGGGTACCTTGCGCTTTGTCCTCCATTATGCCGACTTCCTGCCGCCAGCGGTCATGCCCCGATTCATCGTCAAGCGGCATCAGGAAATCAAGGGCAATCTGCGCTGGCGCAGCGGGGTGTACTGGAGTATCCTCTGCTGGAAACCACCGCTGTGGTGCGGGCGGATAACGAGGCCCGGCGTATCCATATTACGGTGACCGGCAAAGAGCGTAAAGTGTACCTGGCTTTGATCTGGCTCTCGCTCCGGGAAATCAACAACGGCTTTGAAGGGCTGAAGGTCAGTGAGCGAGTACCTATGCCGGATGATCCCAAACGTAGCGTCCCCTACAAAACCCTGCTCACCTACCGGGAAAAGGGACTGGAGCAGTACATACCGGAGGATTCGGAGCAGGTTTACAGCGTGCAGGAGTTGCTTGATGCCGTACACCCGGATAGCCGAAGCGAAGGGGAACAAATGCTTGCTCTGACTCGGATTGATGAGAAGGAAGGGAGGTTGCGGCGTTTAGCCAAAGGGCTGAACAAATACTTTGAAATGGAACCGGAGCTGTTCGGGGTGAAGTTCGACTACAAGACCTTTTTCGATGATATCTTGAGCAAGGGAGGAAAATGATTTCGAACGACGTTAGGTCGGAGCAACAGAGTCCCGGCAGGGACGCACATAAATAGCCCGGTCTTTCAAGGCCGGGTAGCTGACCTGTTACAAGCAACCAACCCTTTTTCCAGGCCCAACACCGGAGAGATTCCCCATGTTCACCACCCGCAAACCCCTCATTCTCGCCTCATCCTCACCTCGGCGGCAACAGTTCCTCACCGACCTCGGCCTCAGCTTTACCACCTTGGCCGCAGATATTGACGAAACGCCTTTACTCGATGAATCCCCTGCCGCCTTTGCCCAACGTATGGCGGAAGACAAAGCCACACTGATCGCCGCCCGGCACCCTGAAGCCTGGGTTATCGGCTCAGACACCGTGGTCACTATCGAGGGCCGAATTCTTGGTAAACCCGGAGATGAAGCCCAGGCACTAGACATGTTGCGCAGCCTGCAAGGAAAAACCCATCAGGTCATCACCGGCCTTTCCCTTATCTGCATTCAGGAAAACGGCTCTGCAAGCCTGACCCGGAGCACCGATGTCACCTTTGCCGACTTTCCCGATGCGATATTGCAAGCCTATATCCGCACAGGAGACCCTATGGACAAAGCCGGTGCCTACGGTATCCAGACAAAAGGCGGTTTTCTGGTTTGCACTATTCAGGGTTCCTGCTCCAATGTGATCGGCCTGCCAGTCAGCACCTGCGTTGTTCTCCTTCTGCAATATGGAATTATTGCGCCCTTACAGGAAAGAAAATAATGGTATGATCGTTATTGACTTGTTATCTTATCCTTTACCGGAGATAATAGAAGCATATTTCCAACCATATCTTCCTTACATGTCCCCTTGACACAGTCCCTCAAACTCTTGGAATCTTCATAACCGACATTAAGCCCATGAACGCCACCCAAGAACAAAAATACCAAGCCGTGCCAGAGAGCAAAAAGCAAGTACCTGACAACGCCGGAAAAACGTTTCCTGAAACGCTCGCCGATCTGCTGGCGGAAAGAAACGACAGGCAGACGGACATCGTTTTAGACCAACTTATTACTTGGCTGCATACAAACAAGCCCAAATTGCGTTTAGCCGCTGCCGACTATCTGACAGACACCTTGGAGCTCCTAATCTCGCATCGGGAATGGCAACGTATGGAGAGATTGCTGCCCTCTATTGAAAAGACATTTGATATTGCCGCAAAGGATGATACCGCCATCTGGCAACTCATTACGGCACTCTCCATCTTTGCCGCCTATCAAATTGAAATGGGACAATATGCTGCTGCGCGCAAGGCCTTAATGATCTTTGACAATAAAGATTCATTAGTTGCGGCCAGTGAAAGTATCCGTGAACAGACCAAGGATCTCTCGAATGATTTGGCGACAAAACCATTAATGGAACTGTTGCTGATCGAATATCTTTATGACAAAGAAAAAGGGGATGAGGCAGGCCGTCTGCTGGTGTTTTTCGGTAAAATAGCAGCTGAATTTCTCGTTGAAAAACAAAGTCTGCAACAAAGTCAGGAGAAGCCGGATGCTCTGCTTAAACTTTTTGAAGACATAGGGCCGCCCGCTCAAGAGAGTTTGTGTAAACTTCTCCGACGAACCGATGATTGGTATTTATTGCGAAACATCATAAAAATACTTGGTAGAACGGGAAATACGGCCTGTTTTTCAACAGTGACCTCCCTGCTGAAACACGAAGACCTCCGGGTAAAGGGAGAGGTCTTGAGAGCCGCCAGCAAAATTGACGCAGAAGGGAAGAAAGAATTTTTCATCAGGGCGTTATATTCTGTTCCCAAACAACTGAAAGAGCCTATTGTCGCCCTGCTCGGTGATATCTCAGGCAGCGAAATTGTTGTGCCGCTGGCGGATCTGTTGGATGAAACCTCCAACATCCGCAACAAATCCAGTTATCATTTGCAAGCCACAATCTGCAATACACTCGGTAAGATAGGTTCGGTCAAGGCGATCCCGACCTTGAAAAAAATTATAGCCAGCAATAAGGATGCCGGGAGCGAGGCTATCAGTTCACAGAGAAATCTTCTGTGCGCCGCAGAACAGGCGATAAAAAGTATCAATCACGGGGGAAAGCATAAAGCACAGCGCACTGCCCCTGAGTCTCTCAATGTCCCGGTGAAGAACAATCCTGTTGCCGCCCGTGAGACCAATATTATTCAAATCGCCATGGCCGGTGATCAGGCCAGAGCCACCAACCAGCTCTTCGACCTAATTGTTGAGTGCGTGCATAACAAAGATTTTCATAATGCGGAACGACTTCGGGGACGCTTTAACGAGATCAACCCCAATGCGCTGGCGGAAATCATCCAGTCTGCCGAGCTGATTGAGCAGGAAAAAAACGGAGTGCAGGTACGGGGCTATCTCGATATTTGGTCCAATCTACTGCATGAGCTCTCAGCCGAGGAATTCAGCGCCATTTATCACGAACTGGAAAATCGCCAGCTGGAACCGGAAGAGGTGCTTGTCAATCAGGGTGACAAAAATGACGAGCTCTTTTTTATCAATCACGGCATGATCCGCATTTTTTATCAGAAAAATGATCGTACATTTTATATAAAAAGCCTGAGCGACGGCGATTTGGCCGGAGAAAACTTTTTTGACACCTCCGTATGGACTGTCAGCATGAGTGCTCAGACGGAAAGTCAGATATCCATTCTCAAACGCTCCAGCTTCACACGCTGGCAGGAAGCGTTTCCCGGCTTGGAAGCCAAGTTGCAGAATTTTTATAACCGCTCAAACGATGTTCAGGATCTGCTTCAACGTAAGGGCCTGAACCGCAGAATATTTGAACGCTATAATCTTTCCCGTAGGATAGAATTTCAGATCATTAACAATATAGGAAAATCTATGGGGCAAAAATTCAAGGGAAAACTTTCGGATATTTCACGGGGCGGTCTTGCCATGCATTTTCATCTTGCCCAGAAAAAACACATCCGGGTGCTCTTCGGTCGCAAACTGCATATTTCCATCCCGGTTGCGGGAAAACCTCCTGAACTCAACCTGTACGGGGCTGTGCTTTCCATAAATCCAATTGCGCCGGAAAGCCACGAATACAAACTCCACTTTGTTTTCGATGCCCCGCTGGAACAGGAAACATTGCAGACTGTGCTGGGATAGCGGGAGACACCTCCGCTGGGCTCCGCAACAAAAGGCTCCGCAATAAAAGTCAGTGAAAGCGACGGGCGAATCTGTTCATCCTCATCATCGCCTACCTGACAAGCGGCTCACGGAACGACCGGAGCCGGGGCGGGCGGAGGAGGCGGAGGCAGCATGTCTGAAAGTAGAATCTTGGAAGGCGTGTTTTCAGAACCGTCTCCGACCTCACCCTCGCCTTTTCGGTTTTTCAGCCCTATAACTTGTTCTTTCCCGTCCTTAAGTAGCAAAATTCGGCCCCGTTCAACCTTCTGTATCACAGCGTCAAAAATTATATCGCCCTCATGCAGCAGATATTGCCGCTGCTCTGCCTCGTCCATAACAACTGCGGCGTTGCCAGCCTCTTTGTCGATCACGGTTCCGACCAAGGACAGAGAGGCGATGGGTTCCGTACCGGCGTATAGAGTTCCCGGCCCGACAAAACAGACAAACATAACAAAAAAATAACAAGATAACAACTTGACAGTCTCGCTCATTTATGGCACCTATGATAGGTTTTTTTGAATAAAATCGAGTAGGGAGTATTATGCCATATTCGCTTAAAAAAGCAAGTCATGTTGCGAGCGGACCTCCTTTATTCACTTACCCCCTTAT
>CBDTVG010000160.1:0-5360 GCA_965363745.1 uncultured Candidatus Electrothrix sp.
ATATCCCTGTGCTGCCAGCTCAATTGAAAACGGAAAGACTGGCGCACCGCAAAAACTGCCTCCGGGTCAATAACCTCAAGCTGCTGATTGATCCAGGTTTCTGAAGGTAGGGTTAAGGTTGCGGCCAAAAGGGCTGGATCGCTTTGTTCATCGCATAAAATGCGCTCAAAGGCCTGATGAAATAAGGTAGGCACCACGAACTCCTCTCCCTGTTGCCAGGCTGTGATGCCAGCGAGCAGATAGCGCAGGCCGAGTTGTTGTCCAGCATCCCAGCGATTGAACGGATCCGCATCATGGGCCATGAGAAAGGCGAGATCATCTTCCGCAAGATCCGCTGTTATTTTGATTGGAGCGGAAAAATTTCGATTCAGGGAAAGCACCGGCTTTTCCTTGATTTGGCTGAAGAGGAACTGTTGCTCTTCCTGTTCCAGGATCAGACAGCCGCTGTTCCGCTGGTTTCCTGCACTGTGTTGCGGCCGCAGCTCCATGTCATGACCTTTGCTGTCCAGCAGGCCAATGGCGAGGGGCATATAAAATGGCTTTTTTTCATCGCTTTTCTGGCCCGGAGTCGCAGGGCAGGATTGCCGGACAGTGACTGTGTATTCTTGAGCCGCCGCATCATATTTTTGGGATACCGCCAGCTCCGGTGTTCCGGCTTGACTGTACCAGAGCTTGAACTGACTCAAATCCAATGCCCTTACCGCCTGATTTACATCCTCCTGATTAGCATCCTGCATGGCCTGGACAAAATTATCACAGGTCACAGCCTGACCGTCGTGTCGCTCAAAATAAAGATCCATCCCCTTGCGGAAGCCGGCTGCGCCCAACAGGGTATGCAACATACGAATAACCTCGGCCCCCTTGTTGTAGACCGTAAGGGTGTAAAAATTATTGATCTCCATATAGGATTCCGGTCGAACCGGATGGGCCATGGGGCCGCTGTCTTCCCGAAACTGGAAGTTGCGCATCACATTTGCGTCCTGAATGCGCTTGACCGACTTTGATCCCATGTCAGCGGAAAAATCCTGATCACGAAAAACCGTGAGGCCTTCTTTGAGACTGAGCTGGAACCAGTCCCGGCAGGTGATGCGGTTGCCGGTCCAGTTATGGAAATACTCGTGTCCGATAACTCCCTCAATGCCCTCGTAGTCATTGTCTGTCGCAGTGTCGGGCCGGGCCAGAACATATTTGGAGTTAAATACATTTAAACCCTTGTTTTCCATAGCTCCCATGTTAAAATCGTCAACTGCCACGATCATATAGGTATCAAGGTCGTATTCCCGCGCAAAGACCTGTTCGTCCCAGCGCATGGATTTTTTGAGCGACTCCATGGCATGGTCGCATTTTTTTCGATTCCGCTCTTCCACATAGATATGCAGAGCTACGGTACGGCCCGACATGGTGGTGAAGCTGTCTTGGATCAGAACAAGATTTCCGGCCACTAAGGCAAAGAGGTAGCTCGGTTTGGGAAAGGGGTCATGCCAAGTGGCGAAATGGCGATCATCCTCTAAAATACCTTGCTCAATTAAGTTGCCGTTGGATAACAGAACCGGACAGCTATTCTCTAGGCCGATCACCGTGGTGGTGAAAACAGCCAGGACATCCGGGCGATCCGGGTAGCAGGTGATACGGCGAAAGCCTTCCGCCTCACACTGAGTGCAGTAATTCCCGGATGAGAGGTACAGGCCTTCAAGGGCGGTATTGTTTGCAGGGGCGATAAGGGTTTCGATTGCCAGCTCGAATTGATCCGGCACTTTGGCGATCTGTAGCGTGTCGCCGTCGTAAACATACTCCTCTTCGGAGAGCTTGCGGTCATCCAAGGAGACCGAGACCAGATCAAGATGTTCTCCGTTCAGCTCAAGCGGTGCCGAAGGGGCTTCGGCTGCTGGATTCCGCCGCATGGCTGTTCGGGCTGTTATCCGTGTCTGTTGTGGATCCAGTTCCACCCGCAGATTGACCGTGGAAAGCAGGAAAGGGTATGGACGGTAGTCTTTCAGGTGCTTATTTGTGCTCCGCTTCATTTTTTATGCCTATTTTATTTTTTATAATTAGAGTCTGTCGCATTTTTTTTGCGGGGAAAAATCGTGAATACGTTGCGATAATGCTGTACTGTTGGTAAAAAGTAAAGCCAGTGCGAGATGGTCAGCGTAATTAATCAGAGTAATAATTGTCAGAATAATACACAATCATAAATTGACAGCCTGTCTTTTGTGAACATTTAACTTTTAATCCGAAACGTGTCAACATGCTGGAAAAAAAAAGAAACCTTTTGATGTACCACGCTTTTTTTATTTTAATTTGCGGAGGAATTTTTCTCTTTCTCTGGAATGCTCCCCCTGAAACGACGGCACTCATGCCCCGTGACCGTAATCATGAGCGATTTATGGATATGGATAAAAAACAGGCCGAGGAGTTTTGTCGGGAATGCCATGCCGTCGGCAAGACACAGCCATTGCCGGAAACCCATCCGCAACCGTACCGATGTTTGTTTTGTCATAAAAGAGTGGATCAAATTAGACAGCTTGAACCGGATATAAAATAATGTGGAAAGCGAAAGATGTTTATTATGTTTCCGATTCAACAGCTTTATTGACGGAGGATATCGGGAAATCTCTGTTGTGTCAATTTCCTGAAATCGGTTTTAATGAAGAGAAAATACCCTTTGTCCGTGATCGGCATGACGCTGAGAAAACGCTCGCCCATATCATGGAGCAGTCGGGCGGATTTCAACCCTTGGTTTTCTGTACTATTATGGATGTAGAAGTTCGCAATGTTTTTGATATGGCGGAAGTTGAGATGTTCGATTTGTATGGAGGATTTCTGGATCGTCTAGAACACACTCTTGAGGCCAAGGCATTGCATCAACCTGGTTTTTTTAGGAATCGTGACGATGCAAAACCGGATAAGCGGGTTGAGGCCATTCATTACACCATTGAGCATGACGACGGCCAGAGAACCGATGGCTATGATCGGGCCGACATTATTCTGGTCGGGGTTTCCCGCACAGGAAAGACCCCGGTCAGCGTCTATATCGCTACCCATATGGGCTTAAAAACAGCTAATTTCCCCATGACAGATGATCATCTCGCAGAGTATGAATTGCCATCTGATATAGTTCGCAATCGCCAGAGAACAGTGGGGTTGACCATTACGCCGCAATTTTTGCACAGAATTAGAGAAGAACGCTATAAGGATAGCAAGTATGCCCAGCTGGTGACGTGCAAGGCTGAACTTCAGCAGGCGGAACAGCTCTATATGCAGCATGGAATTAAGACTATTAATACGGAAGGAAAATCCATTGAGGAACTCTCTGTGCAGGTCACTCAATTACTCGGTATATCAAAGAAAAAACGATGAGTGAAGTACTTGCGCAAGGCAGGAAAAAATGCTGAAAGCGGGACGGTGGCTGGATGCTGTTCCCTTGCTTCCTGTGCTAGTTGTCGCTCTCCTCTTGGGCTTGGCTCCCTTTGTGCCTGAGCCGCACCTTGTTGAAAAAATTCGAATGTTGGTTAACGGAACTCTGAACAGGCCTATTGATATTTTTGATCTTGCATACCATAGTCTGCCTGTGCTTTTATTGCTTGCGAAGCTGATACGGGGTAGGGTTACAATGTCCGGTGATAAGTCCGGCAACAAGTAACAGAGAACAATCTATATAATATTAAAATAATGAAAATTTTCCGGCTGACATTGATATCCATTGTGTCTCTCCCGTTGCTGTGGAGCTGTCAAGCCTCGGAAAAAAGTAAAACGGAGAATTTCATGGACAGCCCGGAAGTACAACGTATACTTTTTCATCCCCGCAGGGTAATGCGAACTGATCTGCCGACAGGTGCTGAGGATATTGATATTGATATTGAAGTGGAACCCGGTGTCAAGATAGGCTGTCGTTTATTTACGGCAGGTAAAGAAAAGCCGACGATCTTGTTTTTTCACGGCAACGGGGAGATTATTTCGGATTACGATCTTATCGGCCCGGCTTATGCTCGGCATAACCTCAATCTGCTGGTCACCGATTATCGTGGATATGGCTGGAGCGACGGCAGTCCTTCTTTTTCCAACCTGCTAGCCGACAGTCATGTGCTTTACGCAAAACTGAAACAATTTCTGTCGGATAACGGGTACAGTCCGACTTTATTTATCATGGGAAGGTCGCTTGGTTCAGCCGCTGCCATTGAACTTGCGGAAGCATATAACGACGAGATCAACGGATTAATTATAGAGAGCGGTTTCGCTGACACCCTGCCTTTGGCCGAGACCCTCGGAGCTGATCTGACGAAAACCGACATTACCGAAGAACAGACCTTCAATAACGGCGGCAAGATCAAAAATGTCACAAAACCCACCTTCCTGCTCCACGGCCAGCGTGACGTTCTTATCCCTCTTTGGCAGGCGGAAAAATTGCATGCCGAGAGCGGAGCCCGTTCAAAAGAACTTCAGGTTGTACCGGGTGCTGATCATAATTCTTTAATCAGCGTTGGAGGGGAATACTATTTCCAAGCTATTCGTCAATTTGTTGAGCAGGTTACAGGTACCTCGGATTGGCGGAACCGCAGAAAAAAATACAAGGAAGAGCAGGCGGCGGGAAAATAAACATGGTTTGTGAAAAAATATGAGCGGAAAACGGACAGACTATCTTTCTTGGGATGAATATTTTATGGCTGTTGCCTTACTTTCCGGGCAACGTTCCAAAGATCCCAGCACTCAGGTGGGAGCATGTGTGGCCGATGCCGACAACAAGATTATCGGTGTGGGATACAACGGTTTCCCCTGGGGTTGTTCTGATGATGATTTGCCGTGGAACCGTGACGGCGAGTATTTGGACACCAAATACCCTTATGTCTGCCATGCTGAACTAAATGCAGTGCTGAATTCCACATCCCGTAATCTTTCCGGCTGTCGAATTTACGTGGCCCTGTTTCCTTGCAATGAATGCACCAAGGTTATTATTCAGTCTGGTATCGGAGAAATCGTCTACCTGTCTGATAAATATAAAGATACGGACTCAGTACGGGCCTCAAAAATCATGCTTGCTAAATCCGGTGTGGTCTACAGGCGATTTAAGCCGGAACGGGATGGGGTTTGCATCAGCTTTACCTCTCGCTCAGATTGATAAAAAATGAATGAAGGATGAAAATATAGTACGTCTGGAGGATGGGTTTACTTTTCCGCTGATTTAAAATATGATAAACTTGAGTTGATCTTGTTTAGAGTTTGTTCATGCGAAACTTATTGATAAGGAAAGGAAAGATGAAATATATATATATCACAGCATTGTTTTGTGTACTCTTGGTTCCCGGTTCAGCGCTTGCTGAGGTTCCCGGTTCAACGCTTGCTGAGTGGAGGGAAAATTTTCTTAA
>CBDTVG010000161.1:0-5360 GCA_965363745.1 uncultured Candidatus Electrothrix sp.
TATATAATATCAAGAGTATAATTACATTTCTAATGTGACAAAGTAGAAATAATTAAAGACGATAATTCATTATGCCTTTTTCTATGAAAAATAGTCATCGGTGACTTTCCAAAAAACTTACTGATAAAGTACATTTTTTGCTTCTGCTCAACTTTTTTATTGAAGGGCTGTTGAGGAATTTCGTTGGGGCGGAAGGGATTGCTTGTATTTCAAGAATGATTATCAATGAAAATAGGCTGGTATTTATTTTTCTGACTTGAAAAAATATGCCGGAGTTGTATGACTGAGGGTGCAGCATGGGGAGGGAGGACATAACCAAAAAAAAGAAGAAGGAAATTGGAGAATACATAAATGATAAACTCAATAGTAGCTAAGATACTCATTATATCTTTTTCTATTCTTATTGCATATTCAGCATTTGCAGAAGAAGATACCTGTCTAAAGATATGTACAGGAGGTGCCAATGAGGGACAGAAGTGTATGAATGACTCTAACTGCCCGAATGCTTGTGTAGGAGGAAGCAACGCCGGACAAACATGTACAAGCGACCTTCACTGTCCAGGCGCATGTACAGATGGTGCCTATGCAGGACAGGGATGTACAAAAGACTCTCATTGTCCAAGTGTCTGTATAGGAGGAACTAACTCTGGAAAAACATGTGCTGTTCTCCTTCACTGTCCTATGGGATCTTGCAGTGCCTCTGGAACTTGTAGTGCCCAGGGTACATGCAGCAATCAAGGCCGCTGTCTTTGTGCAAATAATCCTGAAGTTTTAAATCAACTCCTTCCCTCAAAAAAATGAATTCAATAAAATCACTATTTGTTGCATCCATCATGCTATTTTCTATTTTTATTGCATCTGCTGCAACAAGTACATGCCTTCAAAAATGTTCAGGTGGATCTAACGCTGGAGAATCTTGTACTTCTGACTCTAACTGCCCAGATGCATGTGTAGGAGGAGCTGAGCCCGGAAAGTCATGTTTAGAGGATGGACACTGTCCAAAAGCATGTGTAGGAGGAGCTAATGCTGGAGAATCTTGTATTTATGAATCTATCTGCCCAGGCGCATGTGCAGGAGGAGCTAACTCAGGAAAAGCCTGCACGGAGAATAGCACTTGTCTCGGTGCATGTATAGGCGGAATTAATGCCGGAAAGGCATGTAGCGATAACTCTGCGTGCCCAAACGGTGTTTGTGGCCCTAAGGGTACTTGCAGTAACGAAGGTTCTTGCAGTGACAAAGGTTCGTGTCCCGGCACAGACGGATACGGATGTAACGATAATAACGACTGCACAATAGATGATACTTGTTTTAGTCAAACTTGCTCAGGAACTCCTCCGGTAAGTCCTATTATTCCAGGTTGTCCAAAAGTTTGATAATCCGATGATTACTAAAAAAGGGCCGCCAGCTTATGCTTGTTGCGACCCTCTTTCCCCTGCCCAGCCCTTCCAAACCCGCCCCGTACAACCGAGTTTACCCTAAACGTATTACCCCGCAACACATTTTGTCCTTGCCAAGCCCTCCCAATTGTGTTTAAGAAAATGAAGGTGTTAGGAATAGATATTAGGAACTCGAAATCCAAGTGCGGCCAGCTACGTGTCCGTGCGTCTTCGAAGGAGAAATCGCAAATGATTACAGTGGAACATCTGACCTACGAATATCCAGACACCAAGGCACTTGACGATATCTCCTTTACCGTGCGTGAGGGAGCGATAACCGCCTTGGTCGGCCCCAACGGAGCAGGCAAAACAACCCTGCTCAAATGCGTTGCCGGTCTTGTCAAACCCTATGGCGGCAATATTTCGGTGAATGGAGTCAATGTGCTTGAGGAACCGAGAAAAAGCCACGAGGTCATGGGCTTTCTCACGGATTTCTTCGGGCTGTATGATGCGTTAACGGTCAGCCAATCATTGGAATACTTCGCCCTTGCCCAGAACCTTGACCGGGGTATTGTCAAAGAACGGGCCGCTGAAGTGGCGGAACTGCTCAATCTGACCGACAAACTGCACAGCCTAGCCTCTTCGCTGTCACGAGGGATGCGCCAGCGTCTCGCCATAGGGCAGGCTATGGTGCATTACCCGCAAGTCCTGCTCCTTGATGAACCCTCATCAGGCCTGGACCCGGAGGCGAGGATGTCCTTGGCGGCTCTCTTCTTACGCCTGAATGCGGAAAAGAACATGACCATTATTGTCTCCTCCCATATTCTTGCCGAGCTTGATCAGTACGCAAAAGACCTGCTTATTATGAAAAATGGCCGGATCATCGAACATGCCGCAGTCACGAAACAATCGGGAGACAGCAGGAAAGTTATGATCCGCTGTGACGGCGGCGAAGAGCGGGTTGCGGAGCTTGTCCAGAAGATAGACACGATGGACACTGTTTCCCGTGTCAGCCGTGAAGATGCCTTGCTCTGTCTTGATTTCAGCGGCAAAGATGCGGAGTTGAGCGAGCTACTGCGCAGTCTGGTCAAGGAAGGCATACCTGTTGTGGAATTTTTCATAAAGACGGAAGGTATGCAGGAGCAGTATCTGAAAACCATGCGAACATGATCCGGTTCATTCCATAACCGCAGCGAAATAACCAAGGAAACAAAGGTGGGGACAATGAGCGGAAATCCTGAGTTTATAAAAAACATCCAGCTCCAAATTAATCCTGTGAAACTGGTGCTTATGCCGATAGTGCTCGGCATGATCTATTTTATCATCTATCTGATGAGCACTGATTCCAGAGAACCTGCGGCATACTCGATGCAGGCGGCGTCCCTGTTTCTCTTGGGCGTTCTTGTCTTTGTCTGGGGAACAAAAATGGCCGTAGAATCCCTTGCCGGTGAATTTAATGACAAGACCTGGGACAGCCAGCGGATGACGGCGATAGGCCCCTGGAAACTGGTCTGGGGCAAACTCTTCGGCAGCACCTTGTTTGCCTGGTACGGTGGTCTGTTCTGTCTTCTCATGTTCGCCGTTTCTTCTTTTTTCGCCCCGGAGTCGTATCAGTTCCTTGAACTGTTGCTCTTCATTCTTTTTGTGGGTGTTTTTGCGCAAGCGACAACTCTTGCCTTTATTTTGACGGAGTTTGCGAAAAATAGAGACTTCGGCAAGCTGAACCTTTCTTCCTACTCGGTTGCCGGTGTTCTTTTTCCCCTGTTGTTTCTTCCCCTTGCAATAGGAATATATGATGTGCTGGAAACCGTGCGCTGGTACGGCATAACGGCGAGGCCTATGGAGATAATGCTCTCTTCCTCCCTGTATTTCTGCCTCTGGGGAGTGATCGGGTTCTACAGGGCGATGAGAAAGGAGCTGCAATTTGACACCGGCCCCTGGGTGTGGACGCTTTTTGTCCTTGGCCTGATGTTGTACGCTTCCGGTTTTGTCACAAATGATGACGAAACAGGACGCGGTCAGCTGGTGTTTTTAGCCTTGTATATATCGTTTTTTATCGGGATGGCCTCATTTTACCTGATGGCCTTTGCCGAGCCGAAAAGCATTGTTGATTTCCGCTGGTTGAAAGACAAGGCGGCACAGGGAAAGTGGCTGGAATTTTTCGTCAAACTGCCAGCATGGTCTATGTCCCTCCTGCTTGTCGCCCTGCTCTGTGTAGCGTTGCTGCTCATGAAGGTGGCTTTTTTAGGTGACAGCCCGGAATGGTTGAACGATCTTGCGCAACTTTCGCCCCTTGCATTTTTCCTATTCTGTCTGCGTGACCTTGGTGTCATTCTCTATGTAAATTTGAATTCAACCAAGAAGAACAGAGATCTTGCGGCAATTTTCTATCTTATTATTCTCTATGCTTTAATACCGACCATTCTGGGTGTTGCCGGTGCGAAAGATATCCTGCCGTGGTTTTTCCCGATCAGCGGTGCCGGGTTCCTGAACAGCGTTGTACCTGTTGCAATGCAGACGGGGCTTGTATTTTTTGCTCTGAAAAAATGGGCGCAATCTCCCAAGCATTCGTAACCGGCTCTGCCTAAGAAATTTCAGGGTAACATTCTTGATATTGTATATATCTTTTATCAGAACGGAGTGCCTGATAATCAATAGTTTTTGTACATGAGAAAAGGATAAACGTAATGAACAATTCTGAAGATATATTTGCTGAAGGCAAGAAGCGTATGCAGGAACTTATTACGCAATTGAATAATATTGAGCCTACAAATATTTTGGGTATCATTGATGCAAGTGGAGTTAGTGCTTCTAAATTAGCTGGTGAAGAACTTTGGACCCTCATGTTCACATTCGAAGGCTGGAAAGTTAAAAATGGTGTATTAAAGCTAGACAAGCTTACTATTCGAAAATTAGTAACTGAGGAGGAGGACGATGAATTAAGAGAACTTTTGAATCCGTATGACATTATTGAGATTCGAGCAAGGATGTCCGAAGAAAATATCTTTAATTGTCCACAAGCTCTTCTTCTTGAAACAGTAAACAACAAATTAATAGATAAAGAACTTCAAAGCTATTCATCGAAACTCCAAGAACCTGTAACTTTTCAAGATCAATTCTTTGGAATATTGACTCTTAACCGACAAATGAACTGCTTCGAGGCTGAAATCACATGGCAATCAGAACGAATCAATCTTAATCTTTCAATGGATGACTGTGAAGACCGAGATGAATTTTTAAAACTTGCACGTTCAATTTGGAATTCTCAAGATGAGTGGAGCAAAAAAATTGAACAATTCGCAGTAGATAAACTTTTATCCCTAAAAAAAGAAGCGTGGCTCGATGAAGATGAGAGAGAATTTACTCCTGACGAATTTATAAAAAGGATGACTTTAGAGTCTATCACATTAGAACCTGATGGGAATTTTGAATTTTGGTATGATGATGGTGATTTATTTTGGGGCCATTCCATTCAAGTTATTGGTAACATAAAAGATGGACCAATTGACGCAGATATTCCTGGATAGAGAATACAGAGCGAATACATTCAGCCGACGCAAAAAACACACGCAGCTGATTTAAGCGTTTCCATTCCAACGCTTGGTTCCACGCTGTTGTATGTTGCATGCCTCTGGAAGCAAACGTTAGGCTCGAAATTTTTCGGATATTATATTTAGGAAAGAATAGATGACTTTGAAATTTATAAGGAAAATTTTTCAAAATACAATTTACATTAAATTTTCTTCTGAAAAGATACATGTCAGGTATGTTGAAAAAAAACAACCATTTATGACGAACCCATTATTGCGCTTAAAAGAGATGAAAAAGGAGATAAGATAGTCGCCGTCGGAAAGGAAGCAAGAAAGGAGAAGGATAAAAATCCTGAAAACATAAAATTATATAATGCTTTTAAACATCCTCGTGCTTTTCAATACCTTCGCCAAAATGTATTTTGACCAAATTTTGCCAAAAAAAATCATTTCA
>CBDTVG010000162.1:0-5354 GCA_965363745.1 uncultured Candidatus Electrothrix sp.
TGGGCGGCGTTCGCGACGAGGCAGAAATACGGGGACATCGGCGCACCTATATCGGGGCCATGCCGGGCAAAATTATCCATTCCATGCAAAAGGCTGAAGTGGTTAATCCGGTTTTCTGTTTGGATGAAGTGGATAAGATGAGTGTTGATTTCCGTGGCGATCCTTCATCAGCTCTGCTTGAAGTGCTGGATTCTGAACAAAATTATGCCTTTAATGATCATTATCTTGATCTTGACTATGATCTTTCCGAGGTGTTTTTTATCGCCACAGCCAATAATTTGTATGACATCCCCTTGCCTTTGCGGGATCGAATGGAGATTATCCGTCTGAACGGCTATACAGAAGAGGATAAAGTCAAGATCGCTGAAGATTTTTTGGTGCCCAAACAGTTGAGGCTGCACGGTTTTGCCGAGGATGATATTCATTTTTCCGAACAGGCTGTTTTGGAAATTGCTCGACACTATACTCGTGAAGCTGGCGTGCGGAATCTGGAACGAACAGTGGCCGCTGTCTGTCGCAAGGTCGCTCGTGACCGCCTGAAAAAGAAAGATTTGACCAAAAAATACCGTTTGTCGGACCAATCAGTGGCTGAGTATCTTGGTGTGCCTAAGCATAGGTATGGTCTGGCTGAAGAGCGGGATGAGATAGGCTTGGTGACCGGTTTGGCTTGGACTGAGGTCGGCGGTGAATTATTGCAGATTGAATCTGCCCTGATGCCGGGAACCGGCAAGATGACGGTGACCGGCAAGTTGGGCGATGTGATGCAGGAATCCGCCCAGGCGGCTCTCTCTTATGTCCGTTCCCGCTCCATGCGTCTGGGACTGGAGTCTGATTTTTATCAGAAGGTGGATATCCATGTGCATGTCCCGGAAGGGGCTATTCCCAAGGACGGGCCGTCCGCAGGTATCACCATCGCCACCTCTCTTGTTTCCGCCCTTTTGAAATGTCCTGTTGATCGACAGCTGGCGATGACCGGTGAAATTACGCTACGCGGCAGGGTCTTGCCCATTGGAGGCCTGACGGAAAAGTTACTGGCCGCGAAACGGGGTAACATCACACATATTTTGCTTCCTCTGGAGAATGAGCGGGATGTAGAGGATGTACCGACGAAGATCCGAGACAGCCTTGATATCACCTTTGTCAATCATGTGGATGATGTGCTTTCTAGGGCCTTAATTATGCCGAAGGGTGAGCATCTTTTTAAAAATATTTCTATGGAATCCATTTTTAAGGATGTCGCTCTTTCTGCTCATAACACTCCGGTGCATCAGTAGCAGTAGCAGTACCTCTGCGCAATCGTAATGAAAAAGTTTCAAAATGTTTGAAAGGGGAGTTGCTCTTTCCTGTTGATAAAAGGTTATTATAAGTTTGGGTGTTTTTTTTATGCATTTGGATGTGTTTTTATGCTTGACGCATAGGGCCTATAATGGTAAAAAGGACTCAATCATTTGGGGCGAATAGCTCAGTTGGGAGAGCATCGGCCTTACAAGCCGAGGGTCACAGGTTCGAGCCCTGTTTCGCCCACCAAATTTTGGGGTCGTAGTTCAGTTGGTTAGAATGCCGGCCTGTCACGCCGGAGGTCGCGAGTTCGAGTCTCGTCGGCCCCGCCAGTAATATCAAGGACTTAATGCTTTTTGCGTTAAGTCCTTTTTTCGTTTATCAGGCTCTGGCTGTTGGATTTTCAGCTTTCAGCTGGACACCTCCACAGATAAAGATATTTTGTCCGAATCATCATAGAAAAATGCGCAAAAAAAGCTGGTCGTTACCTCAAAAAAAAGCTGTTGTCCTTACCCTCCTCCTCATTTTATTTTCTTCTGAATCAATTTTCTCCCAGACAAGCCAACTTTTTATACAACAAGGCGACAAGGCGTATCAGCGGTTTGATAATCTCAACGCCTTGCTTCACTATGAAAAAGCATATAGGCTGAAGCCCGAAAAATTTGAATATCTCATAAGAATGATCCGGGCGGGCAATGATATCGGCGAAGACCTGCATTCAAAAGAATCGGAACGCTATTTTGAACAGGCTGTACGGTATGCCGAACAGATGTTGAAGCGATATCCCAAAAGGGCGGAGACATATTATTGGCTTGCGGTAAGCTACGGCAACCTTGCCCTGCTCAAAGGAGGTAAAGAAAAAGTCAAGTTATCAGGACATGTTCAAAGAAATGCACAAAAGGCAATTGACATAAATCCAATGTACGCTGATGCCTATGCCGTTTTAGGAGTTTATTACAAAGAAGTGGCCAGCCTCAACGGTTTCCTGAAAGTCTTTGCCCGAGTTTTTTTAGGAGAACTTCCTGATGGAACATATCAAGATGCGATAAAGAATTTCCAAAGAGCTATTAAATTACAGACAACAAATCCTGTGTACGTATATTCTCAGTTAGCCCGGACGTATGAACTGATAGGAGCGTCGGAAAAAGCGGAAAGATATTATCAGAACGCACTGCGGCTTCCATCCATTGTTCATCAGGATGATGCCATAAAAAAAGAGATCAGGACTCGTCTTCTTAGTCTTTAATCACTCCCGATAAATTTTATTTCTCCAAAAGACACTTTTCCTGCCCTCCTTCCAAGCACATCCTTTTCGAACCAAAGTACAAGCCAAAGTCGAACCAAGGTGGCAAGCAATCTCGAACATAGATACGCTCCTGTGGATAATAGTCGTAGAAGCTTATGTTTGTAAATGATGCGGAATCTAATCCGACACTGCCTCGGTGCGAGTGTCGGATTAGATTGGAGTCATTGCGATTTATTGAGGCCTGTTAAAAGGTGGTGCCGAGCATAAGGTAAAAGCCGGTATCCATTTCCTGCTCAATTTCCAACGGACTATCGTTGATTAACGAATCACCCACATGCAAGCCGTCTTTGAGTTTGTCCACTTCCTGCCAGATTACACCACCGGAAACGGTAAGAGTACGCTGGACATCTTTATTGTCCTTCGGGAAGGCAAACACTGAAAAACCGGCACCGAGCAGAAGTCCTATGTTGTTGCTGTCCGCAGAAGCACCAAGCTGAAGGAAAGGTTCGAAGCTACTTTCAAACAGTTTCTCAGCAATTATGTTCAGCATGACCGCACCGCTCAGGGCCTTGTAATCATCGGATGTTCTTGAGATGGTTCTGTTTCCCTGGGGATCTTCGCTGACCTCAAACTTGGGATCTTCAACAAAGCTGTATACCATGCCCGGAGATATTACATAGCGGACGTATGATTTCCTTTCAAAATGGAGCTGAAAAGTGCCTGCGCCTGCGTCCTGAGCTGACAAGGCTACTCCTGAAAGCAGATCACTGTCACGGTAGGTTGTATTTTCTTTGACAGAAATATTCATTTCGTACCGCATACGGGAGTCTTTGGTCTCAACGGTGTTTTCTAGTTTTATTCCGCTGTGGACTTGATGAACAACGCTAGCGAATTCTTTTAAGTTTGCTATTATTTTCTTTGCCTCATCTTTATGATCATCAATCACATCATGTAACTTAGAGGTAAAACATTGGTCAGGAAATGGTTTCATTTTCTCCTGTAATACCTTATAGTTAGCATTGAGAACTTCCTGGAATTGATCAAGCTTCCAGCCGGTTACAATTTCCTTAGCTGCTTTGACTGCGCTATCTGAACGGGTTGTCTGTTCAATAATCTCACTACGTTTACCTACCAAACCATTTAACTCGGTTATTTTTTTATTTATCTCCTTAACGTAATTTTGGAGAGTCTTAGGGCATGGGTCATCATCTACAAAAGAAATTTCCGTCTCTGCACTCTCATTGGTATTCTTATTTGTATGCTTAACTACCAATGAGAATACCTCTCCGAACTTCTTTAAATTCTTATAATCCTCTGTCTCCTTTTTCTCAACCTTATTCTGATAGGTAAAAAGGAACGGGTTGTTATCCATAATCCAAACCTCAACAGCCGTACCACGGGTTAGGGTGAATTCCGCTGGTCGAGCCGGGGTAACAGTAGTCTCATTCCCCTGAAAATGTATCTTGCCTGAAAGGTGATTGACCTCCATCTGAAGCGTTGTGTTTTTAGATTCTATATCAGAAGCCTCTGCCAAACTATTGACTCCGATCCCGGATGTGATGCTGAATAATACTGTAATAATTAGATTAAAGTACAGCTTCTTCATGGTCGCCTTCCTCCCTTTGGGATTAATAATGACTTATACTAAAAGTAAATCATAATATTTAGTGCTGGGTCAAGCGATTATTAAGTATCTTTTGTGAATATTATTCGGTGCATCTGTTTATATTTACTTAATAACTTGGACGGCGTGCAGTTATAATTACGCTGCGCTCTGGGAGATGATCCGCAACGACTACGGCGGCAGGCTGGTGGATATATTGGAGGTGAGGGTGTAGGATCGGGGGTAAAATCGGAACCCCGTCCCATTCAGTCAATGTAGCGATAAACATTGATTCTACGCCTAACTCGTGGTAATATCCGTAAAAGGTAATAGTCGATCCGAGTCTTGGATCTTGGAAGGCGAAAAACGGGCGAGATCTTAAACTTCAGGGAGGAAGCATGCTGGGAAAAGTATTTTGGGGAATGGTTATCCTCTTGTTTGTCGCGGTATTAGTGATTCCGTTTGTCCTGCCCTCCTATTATGCAAGTGAAGCTGAGGCGCAATACTATGATGGCGATGATGACAGCAGTCATCACATGATGTACGGCGGTACCAAAAAGAGAAAGTCAAAAAGTGTTCGCTCAAAGGGCGGCTCCCACAGTTATCGCAGCGGCAAATAATTTTCTCCCATGCCTTCAGAACAATTTCGGCTGACCAGGCCGCGAGCGGCGGTGTTGCAATTTTCAGTACTCGTGGTCGCTCTCTGCGGCATTGTGTACGAGCTGCTCATCGCCACGGTTTCTTCCTACCTGTTAGGCGACTCGGTGCGCCAATTTTCCGTGACCATCGGTCTTTTTATGGCCGCAATGGGGCTTGGTGCCTATGTCACTAAGTACATAGAGCGTGATCTTATAGCACGATTCGTTGTTATTGAGATTTTCGTGGCCCTGATCGGTGGTCTTTCCACCGTACTGCTTTTCGTCGTATTTCCCTGGTCAGGACTCTACGAACCGACCATGTACGGCCTTATTATTGTGATCGGTACCTTGGTGGGCATGGAAATTCCTCTGCTCACCAGAGTCCTGAGCGAAACCGGTGATATTCGCCGTTCCATTGCTGATGTGCTTTCGCTCGACTATGTCGGAGCCCTTATCGGTTCCATCGCCTTTCCCCTGCTTCTGTTGCCTTTTTTAGGCCTCTTCCGAGCCAGTTTTGTCATAGGGTTTTTTAACGCCGGAGTGGCTTTATTTAATGTTATCGTTTTTTCGTCTCTGCTGCGTTTTCCCC
>CBDTVG010000163.1:0-5309 GCA_965363745.1 uncultured Candidatus Electrothrix sp.
ACGCTTTTCTGGGCAAAGTGCTGGCAGGCCTCTAAAAGTCATGCGTTCGCCGTGCCTACAGGAATTAAAGATGTTGTCAATACTTCCCGCCGCTTCGGCTTTCTCTGCGTAATTATCAGGTGGGCGGAAACAACCAACCGGCTCAGAGGCTCAGAGAGAGGCTTCCGCAGGTCACAAGGATGTGGGGTGTAACCTGCGGAACAACAACAGATCTACAGCAACGCCTCAGACCTTTTCACAGCACAAAAATCTCCGCACATGGTGCAAACGCCCTTATCTGAGGGCTGGGAAGATTCCCGGTAGGCCTTGGCCTTTTCCGGGTCAATGGCGCAGGCGAACTGACCCTTCCAGTCCAGCTTACCCCGCGCCTTGCTCATGGCATAATCAAGCTCAAAAGATCCTGGTATTCCCTTGGCTAGGTCCCCGGCATGGGCTGCAATCTTTGAGGCCATAATTCCCTCTTTCACATCGTCGATAGAGGGCAAGCGCAGATGTTCCGCCGGAGTGACATAGCAAAGGAAATCCGCTCCGTGCATGGCCGCCAAAGCACCACCGATGGCCGAAGTGATATGATCATAGCCCGGAGCGATGTCAGTCACCAGCGGGCCAAGGACATAAAACGGGGCATTATGGCAGAGCTTCTTCTGCAACTGCATGTTCATCTCCACCTCGTGCAGGGGCACATGACCCGGCCCCTCAATCATAACCTGTACACGCCGGGCCCAGGCCCGTTTGGTCAGCTCGCCCAAGGTGATCAGCTCTTCAATCTGGGGGGCATCAGTTGAATCATGAATTGCGCCGGGACGCAGGCCGTCACCCAGGCTGACACAGACATCATATTCTGCACAGATATCCAGCAGGCGATCAAAATGCTCATAAAAGGGGTTTTCGTTGCCGGTCTTTTCCATCCACTCAAAGAGGATCGCTCCGCCCCGGCTGACAATACCGCAGAGTCGTTTGTTGGTGCGAATGCTCGTCACCGCTTTACGGGTCAACCCGGCATGGATGGTGACAAAATCAATGCCGTTTTCAGCATGAATTTTAACGGTCTCAAACCAGTCATCTAAGGTGATATCCTTGACGGCTTTACCGGTTCGGGTCAGGGTGTCGTAAATGGGTACAGTACCGATCATCATCGGCACTTCTGCCACTAATCGTTTTCTGAAACCTTCGGTATCGCCGGACACGCTGAGATCCATAATTGCATCGGCTTTAAAATCAAGGGCCAGCTGGGCCTTATTCATTTCTCCGTCAAAGGAACAGACATCCTTGGACACGCCGAGGTTGACGTTAATCTTGGTTTTCAGACCTTCTCCGACTCCGGCAGCCCGCAGGTTTGTATGTTTTTTATTGGCGGGAATGGCGATGCGACCTTGCGCCATTTTCTCCATAAGATCTTGCTTGGAGATGGCTTCGTTCTGTAACACCTCGGCCATCTGGGGAGTAACAATGCCCTTGCAAGCGGCATCCATCTGGGTTGTGTATGTTGTGTTCATATTCACGCTCCTGCATTGATTATTTTTTGGATTTCTCTTATTCGCTGTCCGATATCCTCGGCACCGATGATCTCGGTAACCAAACACACGGTCTTCGCTCCTCGCGCCAGCACCTGCGGCAGGTTTTCCCGCTTGATGCCGCCGATAGCCACAAAAGGGATATCTTGATTTTTTGCCACATAGTCCAAATATTCCAGCCCCACCGGGGCGCAGACATCCTCCTTGGTTTGGGTGCTAAAAATCGGGCCGACACCGATATAATCGGCTCCGTCCAGGACAGCCTGCTTCGCCTGTTCCGGTGAATGGGTAGAGCAGCCGATCAACATCTTTGGTGCGATTTTCCGCAGGGCTTTGACCGGCAGATCATCCTGGCCTTGATGAATACCGTCCGCCTCGACCATCAGGGCGATGTCGGCATAGTCGTTAATAATAAAGGGTACTCCGGCATCCTGGGTAATTTTACGGATAGCCACACATTCCTCATAGATAGCCCGGATGCTCTTATATTTGAGTTTTTCCCGATACTGAAGCACACTGACCCCGGCATCCACCATCTGTCGGGCTGTCTCCACATTGCCACGCCCACGGGAAAATTTTTCACCCAAAATACCGTAGATACCCGTCGGGAGCTGACGGCTGAAGATCGACATCAATTCCGTCTCCAACTCATACACGGAAAAGCGTAATTGCTCCACGCTCTTGCCTGTGCTGTATTCTCCCTGTGTCTTGAGGATTTCCTCAATGGTTCTGGCAGCCTCCTGCACCCGCTTAAAATTGGACAGCACCGTGTCCCTGAGTCCATTCCGCTGATCTGAGGTATCCTGTTGCGAGGTTGCTTGGCCGACATCAGCGGCTGAATCCCTTGCGGACAGCAGGGCGTTTTCCCGGCCCTTGAACAAATCCCGCACCCTATGGCGCAGGCTACGGATTGCCGAGGAAAGCTCCTGATTCTCAAGGCTGAAGCGGGCGATATCTTCTAAAACCCGCAGGCCTTCGGCGGAACGGTTGATGTTTGCGTCAAGTAATCTGGTTTCGTTCATAGTCGTGTGGTTGGGTAGAGTTTGGCGAGGTGAAGCCGAGCGTGAGCGTACAAAAATGCATCCAATTTATGACCTTGATTACCGACTTAATTTGAAACTTGCAAGCCGATTCATACTCACGCCAGCTTCCGCTACTTTAAGGACGAGATTGCAATATACTTTTCATCCATGCCTTGCCGACATTTTGTGTAATCAATCGGTTCCCGTTTTATATGCGCATCCAGCAACGACTTTATATCTGGAAATTGTCTTCGCACAAGTTCCTCGGTGGCTATTTCATTATCCGCATATTCAAAACCTGGTGAAACCGCTTCACTGATCAAACCATACTCGCCTGAGCATAACCGTGATGCCTTCCACCATCCGCCCGGCACCAGCAATTGCAGCATTTCGCCGTTATTGATGTTCGGGCCGAGGATCTTTTCTGACAGAACTCCGTCCGGTGAAACAATGGTGTATTTGATGGATGCACCGAGGTGGTGGTAATGGATGATGTCTGATTTATTCCTGTGCAGGAATCCGCCAGGGCTTTCCTTGGTCAGCATGTAGTAAATGGAAGTCAGGAGCTTTCTGTTGCTGTTTTCGGTGTCGCAATGCAGGTCAGATTCGTAGGTTCTGCGGAAATAGCCGCCTTCGGTGGGGTGGGGTTCAAGCTCAAGGCGTTTGATTATTTCGTCCGTTGTCATTGCAAATGTCCTGTTGCTCTATATCAATCAGCCTTTATACTCTGTCTGCAAGGCCCTGACTTCTTCCTCTGTCAGCTCTGTCATTTCCGCAATGGTTTTGATCTCCAAGGTGCCAATTTTAAGGAGATTTCGGGCTATGTTTACAGCTTTTTTCTTTTCTCCCTGTTTTTCTCCTTCCTTTATCCCCTCTTTAATCCCTTCCTTAATTCCTTCCAGCTTACCCTCAATTACCCCCTCTCTTCTTCCTTCCATAATGGCGGCAGTATAGGAGGATTCAAACATGCTGGCCTGATAATGCAGATTCTCTCGATGCCGTTCATACGCCCGCCGCTCACCATCAGGAAGCTTCATGATATCAAGTTCGTGCTTGGCCTTCATGAGGCCTTTGGCACGAAACCCCTCTTTTATCTCCTCATTTTTGAGAAAATATATCCACTCATCCAAAGTGTCTTTGGCGACATCGTTAAAACTGTTGACCTTGACGAGATAGTATTCCGGGAAAATTTTATTCACTTCCGCCTTCTGATACAGGGACTGCTGATTATTGGACAGGCGAAGAACATCCTGATTATGGATACCCTGAAAAGAAGTTGAGCCGTGATAAACATAGTCTGTTCCTTGACACAGATCAAAATAAAGAATATTCACGGAGATCACCTTGACCACGGTGGAATAAGGATCGCCTTCCTGAAGATGCTCAGTTATGACCTTGGAGGTGCCGAAGAGAATACGCTGGAGGTAATCAAGCTCTCGGTCATACTGCACTTCGATAATCACAAATTCGTTCTTCCGGTTTTTAACCTTGAGATCCACCCGGTTAAACTTGTCCTGCTGTTCTTCCTGATTGCCTTCGCTCTCAAGGATTTCCAGAATATGGATGTCGTCTTTCAGGAGTTCGCTGAGAAAACCTTCCAGTATGTCAAAATTGGCCTTACTCCGCAGGAGCTTTTTCATGGCCCAGTCAAAGCTGATGAGTTTTCTTGCTGGCATATTTTTATATCTTTGTTTATTTTCGGCTATATGAGCAGAATGAAGAGCCTGCTGAAATAGCCGCCTTCGGTGGGGTGGGGGGCAAGGCTGAGGAGGTTGATAACGTCATCGCTAGATATGTTTGACATTTCAATCCGAAAGCTCCCATACTCCTTTTGGTGATTTTTTTGCAGGCAAAATGATATTTTGTTTTCTTAATTGAGTCCCTGCCCAACGCATATCGTATTGCCATGTATAAAATAAATCCCCAGCTTCCTTTAACTCCTCTTGGTGATCTCTCCATAGAATTTTAACAATTTCGACAATAGAACCACTACCACCCAACTCTTGAAGAGCTTTTGTTACCCAATTTTGTAGCACTTTTTTATCTGCCATAATTTTCAGAATCCACACTCTATTGATTGAATGAAATTTGTCGTTGCTTCGGTAGCTCATGCCCCTGTAAAAGGTTTAGTAATCAAAGCGGGTCGGTGAGTATCCCAATACAAAAAGGATACGTACCCCGTCCTACACCATCTCCCAATTCTTAACCATTGGTTGACAGCAAGCCGCATCGACAAATTATCCTCTTCATCGTATGAGATTGACACTAATCCAAAATAATTAATTATTTCTCGCGCACCGCCATTGCTTTTTTACTAATTTCTTCAATGCTGCCTTCTTCATTCATCTCCTGCCGCCATTTTGTGTAGTCAAAAGGCTCCCGCTGGATCAAGGCCACAAAACGTTCCGCTTTGACATACCCCAACCACTTGGAAAAAAGATGAAACACCGTTAAATGCCAGCTTCTCACACCATCTCCCAATCCTTAAACACCGGCTGATACCCGCTCTGCCGGATCATATCGGCTACCTCATCCACGCTCCGGTCATCGGTCACCTCAAATTGCACCGTGGCCGCCTCATGGCTTTTAAGGGCATACTCCCCTACCCCGGTTTTAGAACCGGAAGAAAAACGGGTCGCACCGAGATGCACCAGTCGATCCCGGAACTCGGCAGATTCTCTGGTGGAAATGGTAATACCCACTCTGGGCATAAAGAGTCGCCACGCCAGCATGAACTGAACAAAATCAATATCAGAGAGGATATTCTTCGGCT
>CBDTVG010000164.1:0-5304 GCA_965363745.1 uncultured Candidatus Electrothrix sp.
GAGGCAGCAGGTTATAAAATATTTTTTTATCTGTCAACGTGCGGAATGTGGGATACAATATGCGCTGTTGTATTATCAGCACTTGACAATAGTACCCTCATGTCTTATCTTACTAAATTAGTAATGATTATCAATAATGTTTTATCGCACAGCATCAATAATTCGATGTTACGCAGGCAAAAAACATCAAGGGGTTACAAAACTGAAAGAAAATGTAGCTTCTTGACAGAATGTTACAGGAGATCAACGCTGAATTAAAAAAAGATCAGCCGCTTTCTCCATGACTTTTTGGTCGGTTCCGAATAAAAAAATTCGGTGCCGGAAGGTTGCCAAAGCCACAGCCGTCGTGAGGCGGTGTCGGAAAGCCACGGGTCTCTAGGGTGAGACAGCCGGGTTGCCTGCTTTTATTTCAAATACCAGGAGGTATATTATGAAAACAACAGGGAGAGTATGCAATAAAAGATGGGTCGCGCTGACACTTGTATTCCTTGCCACCGCTCCTCTGGCCGCTCACGGGGAACTTAAGGTTGATCGCACCACAATCGGAGGCACTAATGCTGTCAATCTCTGTGTCAGAGGTTACGGTGCAACCGTTGCCGAAGCGCTTGAGACGGGAGCAAAGCTTGTTGAGAAGGCTGATGCGCAGCTGGGTGAGGATAAGCTGTTCGGCGATGTTCGTCTTCAGGTGCTCCCGGAAAAAGAGAACGGTTTGTTTGTGGTGGTGGCCTATTCCTTTGCCACCAAGGAATACTGCGCTGTGCGCCTAGATTATAAGACTGCGGATCTGAATCGGTAACAGGCGGGTTCTTTTTCTCTCGATTTTAATTGTCAATCTTGAATGCCCGTTGTGATACTTTGTACCGATATCACAACGGGCACTCTCATATCATCTCAGACGGCCTCTGAAGGGTGTTGAAAAGTATGCATATAACTACCTAGAATAGCGTTATTCTACGCAAAATAACGCTTTGTTGAATAATGACGTATAATCAAAAAGTTACGCTGATTGTTTCAACACCCTTCTCTGGTTTCCACCAGTGCTCAATTTTCTTTTCGGCATAATCTGCAAAAACCTCCGGGCACAGTAGCAGAAGACCAGTACACCTTGCCCCGCACGTAATCGACAAACCAGCAGCCGGTCGGTTTACGCCGAGCGGTGACAAAGATAAACGGTTGCTCCTTGGAAAAACAGGGAAGAAGATGGATTCCTTTCGCATTGGCTACAGGCTCCATGAGCGACATGGCCTCCTCAAGAGTGGGTATGCGCCAATCACAATGTCCTGCAAACCTCTCCTTGTTCAATCGCTCTATCCTGCCCTTCATCGTGTGTGCGGAACAAAGATCCAGCCCGGCCCGTTGCCAGAGTATCCCGGTTCGCTGATCAAGAACAGTGCTCTCATCACCAGTGTCCACCAAGGCATTAGAAAAACTCCCTTGGGGATTCAGCAACGCATCATAAAAATTCCATTGGCGGATAATCGGGCCGATCCGTTCGTCCGCAAGCGTAATCGGCTCTGTCGGCAAATTGACCCGTTCACCGCTGAATCCAGTTGTTCCTCGAACCGTTCCAACAGGCGGAAGAGGTACTCCCATATCCTCCTCCTCTGCTTGCAAGGCGACAGCGGGAATGAGCAAAGGACTTTCATCTGGCTCAACCACCCGAACACGCAACCACTCCTTCAATGCGGCATCAAGAGGAAAATTATTCCTTGAAGAAGGAGTGCCACCCTGACCGACAATACAGTTAACCAGCATCTCTTCAGGGGCTTTGACTTCAGCCAAGATATGCACATACCTAGTTCCCCGTTCCATAAGATAGAGCTTTGGTTCGTCTCCCCAATTGTCGATAAAAAAATAGCAGATCCGTTCCTGAGTGTTGACCAGTTCATCCCGCATTCCCTTTGCGGAGAAAATGCAAAAGGCGAGATCCGGGGTCATGTCCCAGTCAATCGTCGCAACCGTCGTGTCACTCAGTTTCAGTTTGTCAAACATGAGGCTTCTCCCTTTCTCTCTTTATTCCTTTATGTTATGACAGAGAGCACAGTTATCCGCCTTCCGTCACATTCCACCACATCATGGGCAACGGTTTTCCTGCGTTTCCTAGTTTCTATTTCCCCGTTCACTCGCACCATTCCCTCGCTGATCATAAATTTCGCTTCGCCACCGCTGGCCGCCATATTATCCAATTTTAATATCTTGTATAGTTCGATGTAATCATCATTGATAGTGATCGTCGCTGTCGCACCTGTTGCACTGTTCATTCCCGTATCCTCTTCTGATCCCTTATGGTTCTCATTTTTCCAATCTCCGCCAACAGCCGTCCACAAGAATTTCACTCGGTCTGAAGGCGGCCTTATACCGCATCCCCTTGACCTGTTCAATCCAATAGCCCAAATACAAACTGTTTATCCCCTGCCGACGGCAAAAATCAATAAGATAGAGGATATTAAACGTTCCAGGACTGCGTGCGGCTTGCTCTGGATCAAAATAAAAATAGACTGCATTCAACCATTGATCAGAACAATCCACCACAGCCACCCCAAACAATTTACCAGCTGTCCGATAACGAATTTCAAAACATTTCGTCATGGAGGTGATAAAAAAGCCGCTGTAATAGCTTTCAGCATTTGCTTGACCGTCAGGAAATCTGGTACGCAAAAAACTGTCCAACAGGACAATATTTTCAGCAGACATAGTCAGCGGTGCCAGTTCGATACTGACATCCCTGTTCTTTTTCCAAACCCGCTTTTGATTACGATTGGGGATAAAATCTTCAGGGTTCAGGCGTATGGGAACACATTTCTTACATCCGGGACAGCGCATGGAATACATGCAGTTGCCGTTGCGGCGATAGCCGTTGCGAAAAAAAAGCTCCATGCTGGGATCAGAAAGCGAGCCAAAAAATGCCTGATGATAAACAGCTTTCCGTAGCATGCCATAGGGGCAATCTGCTGTTATATCGACAAAGTTTTGCTCCAATCTCGCATCTATGCCGTCTGTGTCCCGCCTGTTTAGTTCGTTTACTGTCATCATTCCCGGAGGTTTTTCCGCTGTCCTTAATTCAAATTGCAAACAATAATTTCCTACTCTTTGAAGAATATCTGATATTTTACTTTAAATCCATATTTTTCCCGAACACCGCCAAACGCAAGCTAATGCTCCCTGAGCTATAATCAGGGTTATAACGGTCACGGCAGGCGGAACGGACAAACCGAGCGTCACAGGCCCAGGAACCGCCGCGCGTCAAGCGGAACCCCCCCATTTCCGGGCCTTGGGGATCAACGACAGATTCTGTTGACAAATCTTTCTGCCAATAATCCTGACACCATTCCCAGACATTGCCGTGCATCTCATACAGGCCCCAACGATTACAGGGCAGATGTTTCACGGCTACAGTTCTCCGGCGAAACATACCTTCTCCGCTCCCGCCATCACCATGATTGCAAGACAAATTGCCGTTATAATTTACCTGTTCTTGAGTAATCTCAGCACCGAATGCAAAAGGAGAGTCAGTTCCGGCCCGGCAGGCATACTCCCATTCGGCTTCCCAAGGCAGACGGGCGTTAAGTCCAGGAAGCAAGGTATTTAAGCGTCGTAAAAAAATTTGCGCAGCATTCCAACTCACCCGCTCAACAGGATGCCGATCTCCCCTAAACCCGCTAGGATTACTATGCATCACGTTTTCCCACATTTCCTGCGTCACCGCTGTATCAGCCAGCCAGAACCCTTTGGTCAGGACAACCTTATGCCCGGTTTCTTTTCCCAACCAAGGACGTTGACCGCCATCCCCCACCGCCGCCCCCATCATAAAGGCTCCGGGCCTGATCCAGCGGAATGTCTGGCGCACCTTGTTCAAAGAGAAGGTCATCCATAGGCCATAGTTGTCCTCACCCCAGTCGATAGCCCATGTCGCTGGAAATTGAGGCGGAGAAAGATGATTACGGGACATATTGATCCAAGGCCAAACGAAACCCGATGCGGCTGTTGGAAAAAGTCGGAGCGAATTTTCCGCGAACAGCGGAACGCACTCCCCTGCGGCTGAGAAACCATGAGCCGCCGCGCACTGCGCAGACATCACCTGTTTCCGGCCCTTGTGGGTCAATGACCGGTTCATCCGAACGGAGATCTTCCCTCCAAAAATCCTGACACCATTCCCAGACATTACCGTGCATTTCATACAATCCCAAGGCGTTACAGGGAAAACTCTTCACCGCGACGGGTTGCTTTCTATTTCGGCCTGCTCTCTCGCTGTAATATGGATAATGACCGTTATAGTTCACCTGTTCAGGAGAAATTTTCGCTCCGAAAGAAAAAGGGGTTGAAGTCCCGGCCCGGCAACTGTACTCCCATTCCGCCTCCGTGGGCAATCGTGCGGCGAGACAGGGAATCAGCGCATTTAATTTTTTGAAAAAATGATGCACATCATGCCAGCTCACATTTTCCACAGGCTGTTCCTCTCCTTTGAACAAGGACGGATTATTCCCTGTCACCGCTTCCCACAGCCGTTGGGTCACTGCGGTGTCAGCCAGCCAGAAGCCTTTTGTCAGGACAACCTCATGCAAGGACTCCTTTCCCCAGCTTTCCCGCTCCGGCTCATCCGGCGGCGACCCCATCATAAATCCACCCGGCTCTATCCAGCGAAATCGCTGAATCACCCGGTCCGCAATTTTCGCAACTTCCGCAATTACAAGATCAACGTACAGGCCGTATTGGTCTGTACGCATACTCCCGTCGCCGTCCCACCGCCCGGCCTCGGTGGCCTGATTCCGCCACGTTAAACGTTTCCTCACGCCGAGCCAAGGCACGTCCGCAAACAGTCCCTTGCTGTTTCGTCCTATAGCGATTGACCAAGAAGGTCGAAAACAGGTGCTGATATATAAATTTTCATCAGGGGTTTGCAAACAAAAGCCGTCTTGGCCACTGTTGAGACGGCTGTTAAGCTCACTGTTGAGCAAACAAATTAATCCGTAATTTCGAACCGGCAGGGTCTCAACCTGTCCTCCTCTGTACAACAACAGACAGTCAACCGAGAAGGTGAGATTCGCAGCAATCGAACTTCCCGCATCCGGGCCGGAGTCAGTGGCGGAATCGGCATCAGTGCTTCGACTGAAAAAAATGCCTTCTCCCCGCTGCGCCAACAGATACCTGACAGGCGGAACACATCGCCGTACCATGCGGAGAACTGATTCCGGCTTGTACTGCGGAGGTATCACGGCACCTGCCCTCAACGCCTCTCTATGCAGTATACCGTAGAGAAAGGATGGCCCGGCATATTTTTTCCCGATCGTCTGAGGCAGTACATTA
>CBDTVG010000165.1:0-5303 GCA_965363745.1 uncultured Candidatus Electrothrix sp.
TTAAAGCGCTGGGAGGCATCAATGAGCAGCACCCTGCCCTGGCGTTTGGCCTCCTTATTATTGGTCAAAAACCAGATATATGTGGTAATGCCGGTGTTGTAAAAGAGGTTATTGGGCAGCTGGACAATGCAGTCCAGGAGGTCGTTTTCAATGATATAACGGCGGATATTGCTCTCCCCGCCCCCGGCATCACCGGTAAACAGGCTGGAGCCATTATGGACCGAGGCAATGCGAGAACCTGTGGGGCTTTGCGAGCGTGATTTCATCTTGCTCACCATCTCCATCAAAAAGAGGAGCTGGCCATCCGAGGAACGGGGGGTGGCCTCATACTCCTGGCTCTGCCCCCAATGGTCCTTGAGCGGCACCAGAAACCGGGGGTCGATGACCTCCTTACCCTCCTTGATGTATTTGACCTCGGAACTCCAGGACTTGCCATAGGGCGGATTGGAGAGCATGAAGTCAAAATTGATCCCAGCAAACTCATCGCTGGACAGGGTGGAACCCACCCGGATGTTCTCGGGATTATTGCCCTTGATCATCATATCGGATTTACAGATGGCATAGGTCTCGTCGTTGATCTCCTTGCCGTAGAGATAGACATCCCCATCCGCCCGAATGCCGCCCTGGGGATCTTTGATAAAGTTCTGAGATTCCGTGAGCATCCCGCCAGAACCGCAGGCCGGGTCATAGACGGTCATCACCGGGGGCAGGTTCTCCTTGATCGGCTCAAAGACAATATGGGTCATCAGATCAATGACCTCCCGAGGGGTGAAATGTTCCCCAGCTTCCTCGTTATTCTCTTCGTTGAATTTACGAATCAGCTCTTCAAAGACATAGCCCATGCCCAGGTTGGTGAGTGGCGGCAGGGTTCGCCCTTCAGGATCTTCCTTGGCAAAGGGGGTCAGGTTGATATGCGGCGAGGTGAATTTTTCCAGCACATTGAGCAGCACATCCTTGCCCGCCATATGCCGGGCCTGCGCCCTGAGCTTGAACTTGTCGATGATCTCTTTGACATTGGTAGAGAAACCATTGAGGTACTCTTCAAAATTGGCCAAGAGGATCTGTTGGCTATTGCTGGCCGTATCGTAGATTTTCTGCAAGGTCCAGGGGCTGGTGTTGTAGAAGACAAAGCCGCTGGCCTCACAGAGCCCGGCCTCATCCCATTCCGTAAAACCTGCCTCGTCCCGCTGAAAGGCCAGCTCTTCCAAGACCGCCTCCTTGCTGGGTTCAAGCAGGGCATCCAGACGACGCAACACCACCATAGGCAGGATCACATCCCGATATTTCCCCCGGACATAAATATCACGGAGGGCATCATCGGCGATGGACCAGATAAAGGAGACTAATCTATTATGTGTAGCTGTATCCATAGGGGATTCTCTTGAATGATTGTATTTGCAAGGACGGGCTCATGAAGCTCGGCAACTTTAATTTTTACGAGGTCTCTTTACCACGCTTTCCAGTCACGTTTTTCCAGCCATGCCAGTGATGAGGTGATAGTCTGACTTTGATTCGGTTTTATCGTAAATATTTTCCATACCCCATCTTTTTCCAGATAGAGTCCTGTCCCGCCAAAACTCTCGCCACCTTCACTGGATGCAAGAAAAGCAACTAATATCCTCTTCCGCTCTTTATCTATTTCTCGTATATGCGGGGTTCTATGGTAGGCATAACATTCTCTAGGTTCTGCGATTATGGGAATGGGGACTTCAAAATAATGAAATAAGATTTCTTGCACCCCACATTCCCCACATTCGCTTTCTGAATCTGCATAGAAAAATGCCCCTTGGTCGTTCCGTATGATGGCTAATTTTTCTCTTTTCGCTTTTTGGGCCACACGGATGCTGTGATCAAGCGCACCTAATCCATGAAATGTCCCTTTAGTATCTCCTGATAACGCATTGATAATTCCCCCTACTTCCCCTTGAGTGATTTCCTTCCAACGTCCTTTCTCATATTCCGTTTCGAGGAGTAAGATGTTTTCAGGAGTGACAAGTGGAGTCACTCTCGCAATCATTTCAAAACCTTCTTCATCAGGAAGATATTGTTCATAATAAAACCGGCCCCGTGCGCTTCGGACACGATAGTGAAGGGCTGTTAAAACAGGAGAGGTCTGTATGCCGTTTTCCAAACTTTTTTGTATCGCTGCTTTTTCTTCCTTAGAAAGTTTTTTCACCTTTGGTCTTGCTTCTCTCTCCGGCCAATTATTTTCCCATCTCATAGCACCGTACCTCTTTAATATAATTATCAAAACATCTTAAAATGGCCAATACTTAACTCATTGGGAAGGCACAGGGAATCTGCCTCTACTTGATTTTCTCATAATACCCGCCAAGGAAAAAAATATAGAGGTATTGATCATGAAATGTATAAATCAAACGATCCCTATGTGATATCCTCCGAGACCAGAGGCCAGATACAGCTTTTGAGAGTGGCTCTAAATTTATTAACCATAATTTTACGCATAATGTGTACCTCTTGTGCAAAGAACTTTTTAAAAATACCATATTACAGCATGTTGAATAGATTCTTTTCGCAACGGTAAAAGAAAATATCAGCCTTTTTCACCACTCCTTTCCTACGGAAAACTGCGGCGAAAACAGGCCGCAGCGGACAGGGAATTATTTCCATTTCAGAATACATGTGGTATATCACATGAAACAGTGAAAAAAGCCACAGCCCGTCAATATAAGATCGGCAAAAGGGTCGCCCTGTCCACACGTCAAGTAACGAGATAAAATAAAAGAATGTCCAAGGTCCCGTCCATTAACACAACACATAAGGAACATATCATGACGAACGAAAAAAGCAAACACGACAAGAAAGCAGATAAACATGACGAGACCCCTGTCAAGGTGAAGCTCCTTGAAGGAACAGCGATGAAGAACATGAATAAAAAAGACAAAAAAGACCGTTGCGCCGTTTGGGTTAAATCCGCCACCCTTGATTACGAGATTGAGCTGAAAAATATGCAGATCGAACTCATGAAGCTGCAAAAGCACATGAAAACGAGCGGCATGAGAATACTGGCTATCTTTGAGGGGCGTGACGCAGCCGGTAAGGGAGGAACCATAAAACGCATTACCGCCTTTCTCAATCCGCGCAACACCCGTGTTGTGGCTCTGTCAAAACCCAGTGACAAAGAAATTACGCAGTGGTACTTCCAACGTTATGCTCCTCATCTTCCTGCCGCCGGGGAACTAGTGATGTTTGACCGCTCTTGGTACAATCGGGCCATGGTCGAACCGGTTATGTCCTTTTGCACGGATGAGCAGCATAAACGTTTTTTAAAGGATGTGCCGCTTTTTGAACAGATGTTGGTCAAGGATGGTATCATGCTGTTCAAATTTTATTTTTCCGTTTCCAAAGATGAGCAGGCCTGCCGTTTTGCGTCCAGAAAACATGATTTGCTCAAGCAGTACAAACTGTCACCCGTCGATAATTTGGCGCAGCAGCTCTGGGATCAGTATAGCGTGAAAAAATTTCAGATGCTCAATGAGTCCAACCGCACCCTCACGCCTTGGACTATTATTCGTTCAGACAATAAGAAAAAGGCTAGGATCAACTGCATGAAGCATATTCTCTCTAATATTGAATATGAAAATAAGTTGGATGCGGATAGATTTGCCACAGAGCCGGATATTGTTATCTCCGGCATTGATGAAATTAAGCATATGGAAAAACATCTTTTCAAGCCTAAAGAGCTCAGAGGATAAAGAGCACTTTATTGTGCAGGCAAAACAACGAAAAAAATAACCACGGGAACAACGTATGGTTACAATCAACTTTTTCTTTTGGACCTTTGTTGTGATGTTTGGGGCGATAGGCGCTATACGCGGCTGGGCCAAAGAAATGCTTGTCAGTTTCAGTATTATTTTGGCATTGTTTGTTATGCAGGTTGCGCTGGAGTATGTGGGGCCGGTGAAGAAGCTGTGGGAAAATTGGAGCGGGGGGCAAACGCAATTTTATATCGCATCGTTGCTGGTCATACTGTTTGCTTTTTTCGGCTACCATACGCCGAATAATCGGAAGGTGAATAAAAATTTAGCCCGTGAGCGTTTGCAGGATATGATGTTGGGGGGCTTTTTAGGGGCGGGTAATGGATATTTAATGGTCGGCACCATTTGGTTTTTTCTTCATCAGGCCAAATATCCTTTCTCTGAATATATGAGTGCTCCTGTAGCGGGAACCCGGGCAGGTGATGCGGCCTTGAAGATGATTCAGTGGTTGCCTCCGATTTGGCTGGAAGTACCTGTCATCTACTTCGCCGTGGCAGTCTCTTTCACCTTTGTCGTGATCGTGATGATCTGAATCTCAACGCTCGATTCATCCGCTCTCTTTTTATGTATTTTTTCTGATTATATCAGGAAGTGGGTGACCGAAATCACGTCCGCCCCAGTTCAGCTTGTTACGCAGGATGGTGAAATACCCCTTATGGGGAGAGCTGATCAGGCGAAGCGGCTTGGCCGCCGCTTCAACGGTCAGAAAATCATTGGCCCGCATTGTCCAGCCGAGACGACCGTCCACCATGATCTTGACATCGGTTGAGGGCGGGGCCAACTGAGTGGTTACTCGTGTGCGGGGAGAGAGGAGTACCGGTCTGGATTCCAGCATAAAAGGACAGATCGGGGTGACCAGGATGGTGCGAAGTTCCGCATGAGCTATAGGGCCACCCGCAGACAAATTGTAGGCGGTGGAGCCTGTGGGAGTGGAGATAATCAGGCCGTCCGCCTTATAGGTGGTGATATATTCCTGGTCGGCCCAGCAGCCGAGCCGCATCATCGGTTCCGTGCTGCTTTTGACGATCACCACCTCGTTGAGAGCGAATGCCGATGTGCCGAGCGGCTCTCCGTTTTCATCCAACAGCTCGGCCTTGAGCATCATTCTTTCCTCAATAGTGACCCTGCCGTTCAAAATTTTCTCAAGGGCTTGATACATTTCTTCAGCCGCCACTTCGGTCAGGAATCCAAGATCTCCGAGATTGATACCGACAACCGGAATGCCGTGGCGGGAAGCCTGATCCGCAACATGGAGCAGGGTGCCGTCGCCGCCCAAAATGGTGAGCATGTCCATTGCTGGATCAATACGATCTATATCCGCTTTTATAGAGCGTTGTTCATACCAAGCGGCAAGTTCTTTACCCGTCTGACGCACATCAGGAGAATTTTTTCTGGTGATGATGCCAGCATAACGAATACGCATTGTTTTTTCTGCTGATTTTCTTTGTTATTTTAGAACCGTTATGAACCAAGCTCCTTAGAGCGTTCTGTCGCTGCTTGGACAGCCTTCATGACTGTTCCCCG
>CBDTVG010000166.1:0-5292 GCA_965363745.1 uncultured Candidatus Electrothrix sp.
TTAGCAAAAAAATGCGTTCTGCTGAACCTGAAATGTTCATTGCAGGATTTAGGAGGTATGTCAATCTTGTTGCTGGCAGTGGTACTAAGCGGCTGTAGACCGGTCGGTTACCTGTTGCCGTTCGGGTACGGACGGATCGATTACAGCGGAAGCGGCTACGACACAACCGGGGGCTGTATAACCGGAGACTGTGCAACTGCCGGAGACTGTGCAACCGGAGACTGTGCAAGTCAGCCGAAGTCAAAACCAGCCCTGGAGCCGGAAGATTGTGAACCAAAGTACAGTTTTGAAGTTCCTCGTGGGGATTACGAAGGGCAGGAGTGCATCCGAAGACTATGTCACGGACAACAGGATAAGTGTATGGAGAAGTTGCGCATACAGAAGGAAAGTTGCGAACATTACAATGCAATGGCACGAATAGAGTTCAGTCGTTGCCTCTCATCAGGAGCGACTAATTGTTTCAAGAATACTCATACCTGCAAAACACCCTACCCAACACAGTGTGAAGAAGATTTTCGTCGATGCTATGTTAGTTGCGGTGGCGAAGTCACCAATAGTTGTGATAAAAAGAATGAGAACGGCAACGGAGGTACGGGGGGAACAACACGCTTATTATTTCCAAGCTTATCCACTTTCAGCATTTGGTAATATATAAAAAATTTTAAGCGGTGCCAGCCCATGTGGAGATGATGGGCTTTATCAGCATGGGAAATAATCCTATGGTCGGAAGCCTGGGTGGCTGTCGCAGTGGCTATGGAGCAGGCTGCGGCGTAGCAACTTTGTACATTGCCCGCCCTCCTTGTCACCTAAGGGGAGCGGGAAATTAATAATATTCATCAAGGGAGAAAGAAATATGAAGCTTATGAAGCTGATCGCACTATGCATTGTTGTTCTGTCACTTTTCGCCTGTGCATCTCTAATTCCCTCCGGACCTACAACCAAAAATCCAATCTCCCCGGTGCCTCCAACCACGGAGCAAGCCAAGCTCAATAAAAATATGGCGTTGTGGCAGCATTCCAATTTTTCAAGCTACACCTATATCTATAAAACGATCTGCTTCTGCCCGCCGGAGGAAAATATCCTGATTATGGTCGCCAATGGACAGATTGTCACGACATCATATACTCCCAGCGGCACGCCTCCGCTTGCGAGAAGGGTTAAAGAGCTTATGACGGTTAAAGAACTTTTCCAAGTCATTCAAAAGGCCATCTCAGATAAGGTCGCCCGACTTGAGGTGAAGTATAACGTAACATCAGGGTACCCGGAGAAGATCTACATTGATGTTGATGAACGGATAGCGGATGAAGAGATGACGCATATTGTGAGCAACTTGCATTAAAATGGCGGCTGATTAAGCTAATATTCATTAAGGAAGAGAAAAGTATGAAGTTTATTAGGGCGGTCGCACTGTGCATTGTTGTTCTGTCGCTTTTTTCTTGCACTCTACCGGTGCCACCTCCACCTCCCGTGCCGCCGACTCCAACAAACCCGGATCAAGTTAATCTCAATAAGAATATGGAGCTGTGGCGGCATTCCAATTTTTCAAGCTACGCCTATACCTATAAAAGGCTCTGCTTCTGTCCGTCAGAGGAAGATATCCTAGTTACGGTAACCGATGGGCAGGTTACTGCGGCATCTTATTCTCCCAGCGGCATCACGCTATCTCCAGAAAGGGTTAACCAGCTCATGACTGTTGAGGGATTCTTTCAGGTCATTCAAAAGGCTATCTCAGCTCAGGTTGCCCGGCTTGAGGTGAACTATAATGTAACATCAGGGTACCCGGAGACGATCTATATTGATATTGATGAACAGATGGCAGATGAAGCAATGACCTATATTGTGAGTGAGTTGCATTAAACAGTGATGCGATTTACCAAAAATCAAGCAGGCTCTCCGCCGGTTCTGCTGTGAGCAATTTGGATATCGTACCAAAGAACTCTGAAAGGGTTCAACAATGCCAGCTCAGGGTAAAACACTGATTATAAAATGTAAACTGTGACGGTAAACAGTATAATCAGGAAGAGCCGCTGATTGCCTGATTGACCGTTTGCCGGATTATGGCTATGATTAATGCCTTGAACAAACACAGTTGATAGAGAGCGTGAAGCAGGAAATGCAGTAATTCGTTGAGTCGTAGCGGTAGGTTGCGGCTTGACAGTCGCCGCCTATGTGGGGCCGTGGATTGAAACAAAGAAACCAGGTAGATAAATGGGAAAGCTGGTCAGGGAATACATACGCTGCTACCGTATCGGTATAGATACCGGGGGTACTTGCACCGACGGAGTGCTCATCGACAACGCCACCCTTGAGGTGGTGCATTCGGCCAAGGAACCGACCACCCACCATGATTTGGGTATAGGCGTGGGCCAAGTTTTGGAAAAACTACTTTCCTTCGGCATCGGCCCGGAAGAGGTGATCCAGCTTTCCGTGTCCACAACCTTGGCCACCAATGCCGTGGTCGAAAACCGAGGTGCCAGAGTGGGCCTGCTGGTTTTCGGCTATGTCCGTCATTTCAAGCTACCCATCACCGCGAACATCTTTCTCAAAGGCGGCCATAAGATAACCGGGGAAGAAGACGAGCCCTTGGATATTGTAGGGCTGGTTGATTCCATCCACTGCCTTAAGGGCGAAGTGGACAGCTATGCGGTCTGCGGAGGTATGTCCATCAAAAATCCGACCCATGAGCTGGTGGCGGAAGAGGCCATCACTCTGGTTGATCCCAAACCGGTTTTCTGCTCCCATCAGGTCAGCGACAATCCGGGTATGCGGGCCAGAGCGGCCACAGCCTGCCTGCACGCCAAACTCATGCCTCTGATGGTCGGCTTTCTGTCTTCAATCAAGATTTCCATGCTCAATGCGGGGTTACACTGCCCGGTGGCTATTATCTGCGGCAACGGCGAGGGCGCAGGCCTGGACAAGGCGGTTCAACGGGCCGCAACCACCATGGCTAGCGGCCCGGCAGCGACCGCCCGTTTCGGTTGTACCGCCGGAGAACCGACAGCCCTCGTTGTCGATGTCGGCGGCACAACCACGGATGTCTGCATGATCCGGGATGGAAACCCGGTTCTGAGCGATGAAGGTTGCCGAATCGGGCAATGGCAGACCCATGTGGAGGCCATTGACATGTACACAGCCGCAGGCGGCGGAGATTCCCATGTGATCTGTTCTGCGGATCAGGGCGGGAGCTGCGGACGACAACAGGAAATCCGCCTGGAAGCGACACGGGTTCAACCTTTGTGCATGACTGAAAATCTGCCCGATCCTGAGCAATGGCTGGGCTGCGGCATGCGCAATACCGTGATATTGCCGGTCGAAGGACTGAGCGAAGAGCTGGTTGCTGAAGACGAAGTGCTCTTCTGCCTCCGGGAGCAGGGGCCAGCTAATCTGGAAACCCTGACCCAGCAAACCGGGCTGTCTGGAATTCTCCTTGAAAAACGATTAGAACGACTGGCCTACCTTCAGCAGATTAGAATGGCCGGATTCACCCCGACAGATGCCCTGCATGTCCTCGGCAGGCTGGATATCGGCAGCAAAAAGCAGGCCGAACACGGGGCAAGGGCCCTGGCCGCCTCTCTGGACATGGACATGGAGACCTTATGTCTTCAGGTCGTGGCGGAAGCGGAGAAAACTATTGAAGGCATTATTCTCGACTATCTCGGGCGAAAAGTATGGCCGAACAAGGACACGGCTCCGTTTTTAACGAGCATGAACAACGAACTGTTTTCGCTCAGGGTTGCGGTCAAGATCCCAATTATCGGTATCGGCGCGGCTGCCCGCTGTTTTCTGCCTGCCGTGGCCGAACGACTGCAAACCACGGTTCATTTTCCTGAGCATTACGAAGTGGGTAATGCTGTCGGAGCCGCCCTGATCGGCGGACAAGACGAGGAAGCGCAAGCGCTGTGACCAGCGGTGATCCCGTATCCCGCTCTACCGCTCCCGCCTCAATTATTGCACAAAGCCTTCATCAACACCGCCGCACTGAACGGCCAAGCCGACAAGGAATATTCCGATGCAAATCGTTGCGCCCTCGTATGAAGTTCTCGACCATCTTGACCAACAAAGCCTTGCCGTCCGCATAGAACTCTGCGGTCGCATCTGTTATAAAAGCGAAGGTCGGATTGATCAGGACTCAGCTATCCCTTTTGTGACTAAAATGGCTGAGCATGGACATAATTCTGTTCTGGAGATGGGTGTGGTCACTCTGGAAGTGACCTGCGCTGATGATGAGAAGATTGCCGCGCTCTTCCTGCTCCGGCCCCGATATCCGCACATCAATTGGGAGGAAAACAGGTTGCTCATCACCGCCAGCATCCGTACCTTTAGGGAGCTGCTTCTCTTTCACCCGGAAAACGATGTTATCCGAGTCTGTTGCGCCTTGCTTCATGAACGCCATCCCTATTTCTTCAGCGGCATTCTTTCAGAAATAGAATTGCAGCCTGATCCCTCAAGCACCTCAATCAATGTTCGCAAGGTGGAGCTGGATGAAGTTGACCAGCTGCCCCCGGACAGTCTGGCCAAACACCGTTACATCGCGGTTAAGTTCATCGTCAACCGGGCCGTCACCCATGAACTTGTCCGGCACAGGCCAGCATCTTACCTTCAGGAATCACAACGTTATTGCCGATACAGCGAAGATAAATTCGGCAGCGAGGTCACCTTTATCCAACCCATGTTCTTTGCTGAAGGCAGCCCGGAATATACGCTCTGGGAAAAGGCCATGCTGGAGACGGAAGAGCTCTACCTCAAATTACTGGAAACCTCCACTCCTCAGGCGGCCCGTACTGTCCTACCCAACTCCTGCAAGACCGAACTGATTGTCTATACCAATCTGAAAGAATGGCACCATATATTCAGCCTGCGCACAACAAAGGCCGCAGAACCCTCCATGCGAGAGGTTATGATTCCTCTCTTAGAAAATTTCCGGCAACGTTTTCCGAATGTTTTTTCTTAAGGGATTTAACAAGAAATACCTTACCTGTTATGCCGGGCAGACACGCACCGTAAAGGGGGATCTTTTGATGGAAGAAGAGGGGCTAGGCGGAAGAAGAATTTCTGCCGCCTGAAATGAGGCCGCTTAGGCCGTTGAACAGGTTTTTTCAGGTTGCGGCTGTTTTTCTTTCTTGACCGGTGAGGCAGAATCAAAGGGTGCAGGAGTTTGTTTTCCGCTGTTAACTATATTGCGTATAAACAGTGCTCCTTTTTTAACGAGATCAATTGTTTGGTCAGTCATAACTCTATAGCACATAAGTAGCTCTCCTTGGGATGTATGTTAGTATGTTTATTGGTAGGCGG
>CBDTVG010000167.1:0-5276 GCA_965363745.1 uncultured Candidatus Electrothrix sp.
ATATCGCATCAGGGAAACACTTGATATAAAAAATAAAACATTTCCCAACCAGAAAAGCAAACCTGTCTCTAATCCTACTGCTCGTTGGGTATGCCAGTTTTTTTCCGGGATTCATCTGCTGATTGTCGAGGGAGTGCAACAAACAGTTCTGAATTTGAATGAGCATCATTTGCGCCTGCTGAAGCTGTTGGGCAGGAGGTACGAAAAATTATATTCTGGAAATGGGTAGGGGGGATGCTGGATGTGGGGTACAAGATAGATGATTCTTTTTTGTTTGTAAATTTTTTTACCACATTTTAAAAATAATACTGCAAAGTTCAAGAAATTGCATTAACCACAGGTTTTTTGTTGTTCAGGCGGGAAGGATGGAGCCAGCATTGATCAATGCAAACTTATAAAGAACAAACTAAAAAAAGAGGAAAACTCCACAGTTACCTACAAAAGGCTTCCGCAACATTTTCCTCTCAACTACATTGTCAACTATTTTTTACTGAAAAAAGTTCGGCGCAATTAAAATTGGTATTCCGTCCGGGCTACCAGCATCCTGCATAGCCTTGACCTGCTTAGTTCTTGTTGACTCTCTTACTTCCGCTCTCACTTTGTCACTTACAACTTTACTTATAGCATCTCCAACCGGGCCGCTCAAGGGAACAGCTTTCGATTGTCGAACCATAATTTCATTTCTAGTATCCATCATCACGTTTTTAAGTACAGCCTGATCCTGCAATGCGCTGTCCATGATACGTTTAATTTTGGGATCATCCACAGAAGCCAGAGGAACATCCACAGAAGTGCCGAAAACTCCTCCACCGGTATTAGCACTCATTGCATTGGTAGCGCTGGTGTTCGTATTCCTCATCACGCTGGCAGGTGTCACAGTGTTTCTGTTCATCATCGTGCTGGCGGATGATGGTGCCATATTCCTGTTCATCATCATGGCAGCAGATGTCATTGTGTTAGCGGCCACAATAACAGAACCGCTTAAAGCGTTTTCAGCAACCGGATTAAGAGATCCCATTATTGTATCCCGCCCTATCATCTTACCCATATTTTCATTCATCATATCCCGCACCGCTGTCCGATCGTTCATAACAGCGTTAAGAATACCCTGAATTCTGGGATCATCGGCAGAAATAGAATTAAAATCAACAGAAGATACCACAGCATGTGCGTTATCAGACGCAATCAGCGACATGGACAACAGTATCAGTGCGGCAAAGTTAACAGACATTGACTTCATCAATTTTCCCTCCCTTCTTTTTTAGTTGCCTGACATCGGCATACAGCCTCAATTATACGTCGGCAACTTTCACATATTTTTTTTGTAAATAATCGCCTGCGAAGGCCAAAACTGACACTCTGCCGTTTTGACGACCACCCTTTTTTATCCCGCAATATGCACAAAAAAAATTATCAAGAGGATAAAAAGGAAGCAGCGACCAAAACAAGGTCGCTGCAAGCAGTTTTACTGAAAGGACAACATTCGAATATCCGCAGAAGATTCCCTCAATGTTATCCTTTCAAGCGCACCTCTTCCTTTTAATTGAAACTCGGAGCAATCCGTTGCGGAAGAGCCACCTGCAAGTCTTTCATCTGCTCAGGCAGAATTCTCTCTTTCATGATGGGCATCATAACAACTTCCATCTGGGGCATCAGCTTATTCATCAAAGGCTTAGATGCAGCTTTCTCCACCATAACTTCATCTCTCTTGGCGTTCATCACGTCTTTCACAGCGGAATCCTGCAAAACAGTAGACATCGCACCAGCGATGTCAGCATTGCCAGACGGCATAGGAATATCCACAGCACCAGCACTAGCAGCCGCAGCGAACGTAGCTAATGACACCAACAAAGCCAATTTTACAGACATAGCTTTCAACATTTTTCAATCCTCCTTATTTTGTTTAGCGGTATATTATATACCATTTACCATAAAACACCTTCCATATAAACATAGCGATTTTCACATGGTTTGTAAATTGAATATTTTCACATATCGAAAAAAAATTTTACTCACAACAATAGGCTTTCAGCTATGGTTACGAAAACGATCATCAGCTCTTAAACAACCGACTCTTTACGTCCAACTAACGCATTGTTTTTCCATGACTAGGCCGATGCGTCTTAGAACTACCCACTTCTCCCGCCGAATCAGCGAGCTCTCGGTATCGCTGAATATCTTTTCCGTTATTGTCGGTAATTTTGTTTGTCGCCATAAAGACATCAACCACAGCCTGACCGGGATACCCGCTCACCACATCGCCGCTTCTGCTGGCATCGCTTCCGGGGATACTGTTTGCGTTGACCATATTTTTCTGTAAAAGTGGCTCGCTTTTATTTAAAGAAGAAATAAATATACCACATTGTCGATTACCGTACACCCTATTGTTACGAATATTAATTTTGTCTTTTTTCGCATAGACAGCTCCGGCGACACCCGGATTAATGGCGATACCGACCGTATTTTCATAAATCCGGTTGCCTTCAAGGGACGGATAGGCTTCTTCCCTGACTCCTATACCGATATAATTTTGGTAAATAGCATTATTTTTAATCACAGGCTCGGCCAGTCCTCTCACCCCGATACCGGACACTCGGTTGTCATAGATTTTGTTGTTATAAATTTGCCCGGACGCTCCTAAGCCGTTGCTTATACCGATAGCGTTATCATAGATAAGATTATCGTGAATTTTAGTTTTTTCGGTAAATTTCTTCATTCCATGTATACCGATCCCGGCATGTTTATTGCCAAAAATATAATTACCAACAATTTCAGGACTGGAATTAAGGAGTTGGACAGCATGACCATACTGCCCCGCTCCTCCGCCGGTGATCGTAAAACCCTGGATACGCCCGGAAGCAGTATTGTCCAGATAGCAAATAAAAATAGCGGCCTCATCATTGTCTTTGCCGCCGCCATCAATAACAGGTCGACCAACGCCGATCAGATTGACCGCTTTGTCGATAATAAGATTTTCCTTATAAGTACCCGCCTGCACAATAACATTCTCACCGGCATCTGCCGTGTCCAAGGCGATTTGAATCGTCGGGTAATCGTCCGGCACTCTTCGCACACCCGGAATCGGACTCTGCTTGGTGCAGATATGCGCAGTATCCGGCTCGCTTGTTTTTTTCCCGTTGTTTACTTTCAGCATTACTGAGTAACACCCTGGGACATCCGCTGAAAAGGAAGGACGGATGGCGGTGCGGTCTTGCATAAAAGCCTTGCTATGAACGGGAGCGCTGACTAAATTCCACAAATATGTTAATTCTGCACCATTTTGTTTCTTTTTGTCATAGGCGAACAGGGTGACGGTGCCACCAACGTTAATCGGCTTGGTCGGTTTGTTAATTTTAGCGGAGGGGGGCCGATCAGGCTTCACCGTCACATACGTCATCGCAGGAATACTTTGCATGCCCCAGCGATCAGTGACGGTTAAACGAACTGTATACAATCCTCTTTTGTCCAAGGTGACATTACATTTTCCGTCCTTTGCAGGCGATAGAACCGCCACGCTTTCCGCCGGTTTTCCTGAGAGATTCCATTCAAAATGGATCTCGTCTCCATTCGGATCAAGGCTGTCCCCACCGTTAAGGACGATTTTATCGCCGACATAGATCTGGTCTCCCGGTAGGGTAATCTTCGCATCGGGACGCACGTTGGACGGTCTTGGCTCCGCAATGGTGTTCGGCCCGCCGTAGGCCCCTATATCATTGGTGTCACCGCCCAAGGAAGGGCCAAAATTTCTATCATTAAAAGGTAGAGATGGATCACCCGCATCAATAGCTGGCGACCCTGGTTGTAGATGATAATCATAGCGTGCCGGATCAACAAACATGGGGTCGGCGAGAATATTGTTTGTTTTTTTCACAGTGGCCTGATCTTCGTATCCCCCGAATTGGCGGCGCAGGTACCAGAGAAAATCAGGGTCAAAGCCCTCCGCCTTGTTATTGCCGTGGAGCAAGTTATATGTATATCCCAAACCAGCTGACTTAATCCCGGCTTCCCCGTTGTTGACAATGATATTATTTGTAATCATTGGCACCTTCGGTTCAGATGAGGTGCCTTTCAGTGAAAAATCAGCGGCTGACATGAAGCTGGTTCGATTCGCCACGGAAATTCCGGCCAATTGATTCTCGTTTACGGTGTTGTTGGCCACCAGCATCGGAACTGTTCCGCATCGTATTCCGGCCTGATCATTTTTATAGACAATATTATTGGAAATTTTTCCTGAAGCCAACATTGTGTTAATGCCCGCTCTTTTGTTATTATGTACGATGTTGTCAGATATTTCTACCTTGGAGATCTGGTCGTCAAATTTACTTGCGGGATCAACGACTCCCACATCAATTCCGGCCATCAAATTATGGGCGATTCTGTTTCCGGCAATAATGAGCGCACTATTTTCAAGAAAAATACCGGACTGACCGTTTCCGGCAATGATATTATTGACAACAGTGGCACTGCAAAAACCGAAATATATCCCAGCCGCATTATTGCCGATGATTGCATTATTCCTGACTGTGAACTCGGAAGCACCGGAACAGTACAGCCCCGGGCCGAGAGGCGCATCCGGCATCATCATGGGAGGCTTTCCCCCTTTAATGGTGAAGCCCTCTATCATCGCATTATCAGCACCAAAAACAACAGGCCCCATTCCCTTCATCCCGTTTATGGTCGTAATATATTTGCGATGATCCCTTGCTGTGAAATTTCGATTCCAGCCGCCCTGAAGAACAACCCCGTTCCCTAAGCTTATATTCTCAAAATATTCTCCTTCCGCTACCCGCACAATATCTTGAGGTTGGGCCGCTGCGACAGCCTGTTTGATTGAGCTGTAATCATCAGGCACGGATAAATTTTTCGCCGTCGCCTCCACCACAAAGGAGCAATAAAAAATAACGACAAGCGTTACGGCAAAAATGTGCCGGACAACGTTGCGAGCAGGCATTAGGGGCATCGGATACATAGTATTCTCTTGATTCACGTTCAGGGTACGTGTAATAGCTTTGGAAAAAATTTTTTTTCAAACCTCTTTTCTTTCATCGTGCTATATGAAAATATAGCAAATCGTCAAAAAAAGAACAGAACTTTTATTCCACGGCAAAGACAAACGCTGTTAAATGCATGAACGGTCGCCTCCTTCTTTAAAAAAATAGACTGCTGTCACTAATCAATACCTTCGCCACTAAGCAGCCCTTTTTTCTCTGTGAATCCGTCCAGGCATGGGAATTTTCTCAATCAGCTGCATAATATTAATCGGTTTGGTGTTTTTC